>NZ_AZFI01000074.1 GCF_001435755.1 Ligilactobacillus acidipiscis DSM 15836
TCAGTACCACTTGATAAAGAACCACAAAAAAGAGCTCGACTTCAATCAGCCGAACCCTTTAAATTTAATTTGAAAGTAAATCTTTAACAGTTGAGTTGACAAGTTTACCATCAGCTTGCCCTTTTAACTTTGGCATTACAGCACCCATGACCTTACCAAAATCGCTTGGCGATTCAGCATGAATATCTGCAATAGTCTCAGCAACGATTTGTTTGACCTCATCTTCGCTGAGTTGAGCAGGCATATAGCTTTCCACAATTTTAATTTCATTTTTGAGTGAAGCAACTGTATCAGGACGATCTGCTACTTCATACTCGCTTAATGAATCTTTGCGTTGCTTAAGCTCACGTGACAAAACGGAAACTTCTTCATCAGAGGTCAAATCATGACCCAAGCTGATTTTTTCGTTTGTCGCTGCAGCCTTCAGCATCCGGATAGTACTTAATTTTTCCTTATCCTTAGCTTTCATAGCTGCAATCATATCTTTTTGCAGTGTTTCTAACAAACTCACAACATGCGCCCCCTTAGGACTTTAGAAACGACGTTTGTTTTTGCGTTTTCTAGCTGCTTCAGATTTTTTCTTACGCTTAACACTTGGCTTCTCGTAGAATTCACGTTTCCGGTATTCTTGCAATGTACCTGTTTTGGAAACGGTACGTTTGAAGCGACGAAGAGCGTCATCAAGAGATTCGTTTTTACGAACGACTGTCTTTGACATGATGTTTTCCCTCCCTCCGAGCTTAAAGTGTAACCGTATAAAATTGCATAATGAAACACAAACTTACCAGTTCCTTATTATTATACATAAACATAAAATACGCGTCAATACGTTATTAGCGCTGAATTACAAATTTTCACATTATTGTGATCGTTTATTTTACTAATTTTCATTTTTTAAAGAAAATCAACTTAATATATTATCGGTTTTATTCGGTTGGCTTAGCATGTATAATAAACAAAAAGACGTCTTACCCTATATTGACAACTCATCTACTACGAGGGGGATTTTATATGCCAGATAATAATAAAATAACAATATTTGTGATTTCCGATTCTATTGGCGAAACAGCTTACAATTTAGTTCAGGCAGTAGTAGTTCAATTTCCAGAAGTTAAGTTCGATATTCAGCAATATCCACTTGTTAGAACATCGTCGTTGCTCAATGGGATCTTAAAACGAGCTAAGCGTGTCAATGCTGTTATTGTACACACTTTGGTTTTAAAAGACCTCTCTGAGCAGATCAAGGAATTTTGTCAGGAAAATTCTCTACAATGTTTAGGAGCATTAGACAAGCTATTGCAAATGTTAGCCGACCGAAGTCAAGTTGCTCCGCAACTAGAAGCAGGAATGAATCACCATACTGATCAGGATTATTTTAAACGAATAGAATGTATGGAATTCGCCGTCACATATGACGATGGCAAAGATCCGAGTGGTTTTACCCAGGCGGATATTGTTTTGCTTGGTGTTTCGCGGACATCCAAAACCCCACTATCCTTGTACCTAGCTAATAAGGGCTACAAAGTAGCAAATCTGCCCTTGGTTCCTAAAACTAAGATCCCTGATGAACTATATGAAATCGATCAGCGTAAGATTTTTGGACTGACCAATGATCCAGAGGTTCTAAATTCTATTCGCCGTCAACGAATGGTAGCGTACGGCTTGGATCCCGATTCCCATTATTCAAATCTTGACAATATCAATAATGAACTGAATTTTTCTCAAGAACTCTACCGTAAGCTTGGGTGTCTGGTTATTAATACGGCTAATAAGTCAATTGAAGAAACAGCGACATTGATTATGGAAAGTTTGAATGATCACCAAAACCCAACTGAATAAACTAGGTAATTTTCTACTCAAACAAAAACGAGCTTTAACATTTACGACCTGTGTCGTTTTAATGTTAAAGCTCTTTTTGATCTTAAACAATTCCTTGAGTCTGGTAGATCATATCTTTTAACTCCGGCTCAAATTCTTGTTTCTTAAACATTTTGATCTCATAACCGTACGGCGCATACTTATGCTTTTTATCGGGACCAACAAATGGTGTTTCTAATATTTTAGGAATATCAGTTAATTGCGGATGATGTACTACATTATTCAATGCAGTAAAACTGATCTTCCCGCAACCAATATTTTCGTGGCGATCTTTATGCGTACCCTGCTCATTTTTAGAGTCATTAACATGAACCACTTTTAGCTTATCTAAGCCAATCACATGGTCAAATTCGTTCAATACTCCATCAAAATCGCGTTCAATGTCATAACCTGCATCATTAGCGTGACAAGTATCAAGCGTCACTGACAAGTGCTCACTCATCTGGCTAAGATCAATAATTTGGGCAATTTCTTCAAAAGAGCGGCCCACTTCAGTTCCCTTACCAGCCATCGTTTCTAAAGCAATCTGCACATCATCATCCAACAGCAAAGCTTCATCTAGACCTTTTGCAATGCTTTTAATTGCCTGATCAGTACCAGCCCCAACATGACTACCAGGATGTAAAGTGATCTGTTTGGCACCTAACGCAGAAGCTCGCTTAATTTCACCACGTAAAAATTGCACCGCAAAGTCAAATTTAGCGGGCTTTGTGGTATTTCCCAGATTAATTATATAGGGTGCATGAACAACAATACTTGTCAAACGATGTTCTTGCATATATCGGTGCGCAAGAGGAATATTCATTTCATCAATATCTTTACGCTTAGTATTTTGTGGAGCTCCCGTATAGATCATAAATGTATTAGCTCCATAATTGACTGCCTGTTTGGCCGACCCTAACAGCATCTCTTGTCCACGCATGCTGACATGACATCCTAACAACATGTATAAGCCTCCTTGTCGCATTTCAATCAAACACTAATTTTAAAACCAATTCTAATTTCCATAAAAATAATTTTCTAACACATGTGAGATCGCATTACCGTCATTTGCCTTATTCCACAGGTGGTTAAAAACACTGAAATCAGCCGCAGCATCTGGCAAAGGTATTTGTAAAAGCTTTTGCAAATCTGACGCGTTAGAAACCATTTTCCCCGGGAGCCATTCGTTAAAGTCTTTTTGGATACCAACAATTTGAGCATATTTTTCAAAATCATAACAGTAAAAAATAATCTGACGTGCATTTTCTAAAAGAGTGTAGTCAAAAATCACCGAAGAATAATCTGTTATCAACCGTGAACTGACTAATAATAAGTCATCTGTAGTAAAATCATCGACCCAGAAAACATGCGCTAGATGTTGCTTTTTTAGGTGAGAAATAGCCTCTTTGACATGGGGGTGGAGTTTCACTAGCATAACCTGTTCATCACTTAAATTAGCCAATATTGCTGTAAAGTCTTGTGGTAAATCGAAATATGTTTCGCCTGTTACTGTTTCACGATAAGTAGGTGCGTATAAAATTATCTCTTTTTGTGCTAATTCAGGATATTCAGCAAAAAATTGTTTTCTTTTTTGAGTTTTTTTCTCATTCGAAAATAAACGATCCGTACGGGGATAACCTAAAACTTTCATCTTCTCGATAGGTTGATGATAACTGTTGCAAAACACCTCACCCATTTTAGCAGAACCAACAATAAAATCATCAAATTGATCGTACACTTTTTGAAAGCGTTTTTTCGAACTAGCTGATCTATCTTTTGTTCTGGGCTCTTCCCAGCCAAAAGTTTTAACAGCTCCATTAGCATGCCAGATCTGAACAACTCGAGTCCGGTCATGATCAAACTGACAACCGCCTAAAAAGGCAAAATAATTATCTGCAAATATTAACTTAGCTTGCATAATTGTTTTTAATTGATGTGTCAAAAAATAAAAATTATCTGAAAACTCTCTACATTCGATGTTATGTGCCCGCAGCTCGTGGGCACTTTTGACACAATTAGGACGATACAGCACGACCAGTTTTCCTCCTGGTTCTTGCTTAACACGTTGAGCCAAACGTACGATAAAATTTTCATTTCCCGCAAAGCTCAAAAGATAAACGATTTGGTCAGAATTCGTTTTAGAAAATATTTTTGAACAAAAAGATACTAACCACAAATAAACAGTTTTCAACATTTAATCAAGATACATCTCCGATCTAAAGGTCCGGCTCGTAAAAATGTCCCATAATATGCACATTTTCGGCAATACTAACAAAAGCGTGTGGATCAGCCTCTTGCATGGCACGTTCTAATTCAGGCTGCTCATAGCGTGAGATTATGGTAAATAAAATCGTTTTGGCATCATGTTTATATGCCCCTTCTGCCCCATGGACGATCGTGACCCCACGTCTTAACCTAGTTTGGATAGATTCGATCACGCTATTTGGAGATGATGTTACGATCATGACCTGCATTTTCTTTTGGCGTGTATAAACCATATCCATTACCTTAGCATTAACGAACAGACCTAAGGCGGAATAAAAAGCATAAGGCCAGCCAAACATAAAACCAGCTGCCAAAACAATGAAACCATTAAAAATCATATTGATGGTGCCGATCGATTTTCCGGTATGCTTCTTGATAACAAGCCCTAAAATATCTAGGCCACCAGTCGAAATACCATTTTTTAGCGCCAAACCAGTTCCAAAACCATTGACGGCTCCCCCGAAAATAGCACAAATAATTGGATCACTTGTCAGATTTATAGGGTGCATAACTTTGATCATGATACTTGAAAAAATAACAGCTAGAAATGTAAAAACACTAAATCGATGGCCGATTTGTTTCCAAGCTACTCCAAATAACGGCACATTTAGTGCGAATAACCAGAAAGCTGTTGTTAATGGGAGCGAGTTATTTTTACTAATAGTGGCTAGCAATTGGGCCAGCCCAGTGATCCCTGACGAATAAATATGGCCCGGTGTCCAAAAAAAGTTCATGGCAACTGAAACTACTATACCATACAAAAAAGCAGTTGAGGCTCTCATGACATATGCATGCCGTTTCCATATCTGCTGCAGCTCATCCATTTTATTTATGTTTCCCCTTTTGTTTGTTTATTTATTGATCAGATCGAACTTCTTTAAAGTAGGTACTTTTATTATAACAATCTGCTTGAAAAATTACCAAGCCCCCTTATTAGGATAAAAAAAAAGCCTGCCTTCTATCAAAGCAGACTTTATTAATATTATTCTTCAGGTTTATTGACCTTTGCATCGGCAGGAATTTCTGGCTTAAGGAATAATTCATCAAGCTGTTTACCAGAAACAAAACTGGGCGCGTTAGTCAAAGGTTCAGATGCCTTAGAATTCTTCGGATATGCAATAACTTCACGGATATTGTCTTTGCCGGCTAACAACATTGCAAAGCGGTCTAATCCTAATGCCAATCCTCCATGCGGTGGAAAACCATAGTCAAGAGCTTCCATAAACCAACCAAACTGTTCCTCGGCCTTTTCTTTGGTAAAGTCCAATGCTTTAAACATTTGTTCCTGAATGTCACGACGATGAATACGGATCGATCCACCTCCAAGTTCATACCCGTTCAAAACAATGTCATAACTTTGTGCGTGACACTTATGCGGATCCGTTTTAAGCAAGTCAAGATCTTCTTCATTTGGCATCGTAAATGGATGATGAGCAGCAATGTAACGTTCAAAATCTTCACTATATTCAAACAATGGCCAATCAACGACCCAAATAAAGGCAAACGCGGATTTATCGATCATATCCATTTCTTTTGCAATAGATGTCCGCAAGTAGCCTAACGAATCAGCAACAACTTTACGTTTGTCAGCAACAAACAAAATCAAGTCGCCTTCATGTGCTTCAGCAGCAGCTTTAATACTACCTGTCTTATCTTTGAAGAACTTAGCGATCGGCCCTTGTAAACCATCTTCAGTAACCTTGACCCATGCTAAGCCCTTTGCGCCGAAGCGTTTGATGTAATCTTGTTTGGCATCGATTTGTTTACGCGAATATGCTTTTGCCCCTTCAGGAACCGCAATTGCTTTTACTTGTCCACCGTTTTCCAAAACAGAATCAAAAACTTTAAATCCGCCATCCTTAACGGCCTCAGACATATCATGCAATTCCATGGCAAAACGAATATCAGGCTTATCTGAACCAAAACGGTCCATCGCTTCATTCCAAGTGATCCGTGGGATCGGAGTCTTTAATTCAAAATCGACTGCTTCTTTCATCACAGCTTTTAAGAGACCCTCAGTCATTTCCTGAATTTCTTTTGCAGTCATAAACGACATTTCAAGATCGATCTGTGTAAATTCAGGTTGACGATCTCCGCGAAGGTCCTCATCCCGGAAACAACGTGCGATCTGATAGTAACGATCAAATCCAGCACCCATCAACAGTTGTTTAAACAGCTGCGGAGATTGCGGCAAGGCATAAAAGTGGCCTGGATAAACACGGGATGGCACTAAATAGTCACGTGCTCCTTCTGGTGTAGATTTTGTCAGGTATGGTGTTTCAATATCAACAAACTCATTACTATCTAAGTAACGGTGAACAGCTTGTGTGATCCTGTTTCTAATCAACAAACCGCGCTGCATTTCTGGTCGACGAAGATCAAGATAGCGATATTTTAACCTCAGATCATCTGACGCATTAATGTCATCTTGAATATAAAACGGAGGAGTTTTAGCCTTATTCAAAATATTGACTTGATGAACTTCAACTTCGATTTTACCAGTTTTCATGTCAGGGTTAACGGCACCATCGGCACGTGGCACAACTTTTCCAACGGCTTCGATCACATATTCGCTCCGTAAAGTATCCGCACTAGCCAGAGCATCAGCATCAAATTCTTGGCTGAAAACAAGTTGAACAATGCCTTTACGGTCTCTAAGATCAATAAAAATCAAATTTCCTAGGTCTCTTCTTTTTTGGACCCATCCCTTTAAAACAACTTCTTTGCCTAAATAAGACTCATCAACTGAGCCTGCATATGTTGTTCTTTTCATATCTAATTAGTTCTCCTTTTCATCTAGAATTGCTCTTGCCTGGTCAAAATTAGCGTAAATTTTTGGCAACGCAACTGATTCTTGATGACCATCTCTCATATTCTTCAAGTTAGCTTTTTGCTGCTCTAATTCCTCTTGCCCAATAGTTAAGGTGTAAGCTGCATTTGCTTTACTTGCCGCTTTAAATTGCCCCTTGGGTTTTTTATTCAGATAATCACGTTCTGCGCTAAATCCTTGTTGCCTTAACGATTGTACTAATTTAAGGGCCTCAACATCAGCTTGTTCACCGATCCCAACGACATAAACGTCAAGATCATGTTGCTCATTTAGTTCGATCCCTTCAGCGTCTAAGACTAATAACAAACGTTCAACACCTAAACCGAAACCAACACCAGGTGTTTCTGGACCTCCAAGTTGTTCAACCAAGCCATTATAACGTCCGCCCGCACAGATAGTTGTCCACTTGCCGCCAAAGGCTTTAGAGTCAGACATAACTTCAAAAATAGTATGGTTGTAATAATCTAAACCACGAACCATATTTGAATCGATCTCATATGGTATGTGAAGAGCATCCAGATATCGTTTAACTAATTCAAAATGTTTAAACGCTTCAGGTGTTAAATAGTCCAAAATTGATGGTGCATCTGCAACTATTTTTTGGTCGTTTGCATCCTTGCTATCCAAAACACGCAATGGATTTTTATGCAATCTTTCTTTTGAATCTTCAGAAAGCTCTGCTTCATGGGGTTCTAAAAAGTCGATCAAAGCTTGACGGTATTTTTGCCGTGAATCATTATCACCCAAAGTGTTTAAGCTTAGTTTCAAACTGTGTAAACCAACACTGTTCAATAGTGCCATTGCTAGGGAAATAACTTCAACATCCAAGGCTGCTGAATCTGCACCGAATGCTTCGACTCCGATCTGATGGAATTGACGCAATCTACCTGATTGTGGCCGTTCATATCTAAACATTGGCCCCATGTAGAAAGTTTTAAAAGGCTTTGGTACTTCCGGTCCGTACAATTTGTTTTCTACATAAGCCCGCACGATCCCAGCTGTTCCTTCGGGGCGTAAAGTAATATGACGCTCACCTTTATCATAAAAATCATACATTTCTTTAGTAACAATGTCAGATGTTTCACCAGATGTACGAGAAAACACATCAAAACTTTCAAACATTGGTGTCCGCATTTCCTGATAACGATATTTTTTAAATACCTCACGCGCACGGTTCTCGATGGCTGCCCATTTCTGAGCATCGCTTGGCAAAATATCCGCCGTACCCTTTGGACGTTGATATTTCATAATATTCCTCCTCGTATAAAATCACATATCTTGATTGATTCTCCGTTGACTTACACACTTATTTATTCTAGTGTGAATTTGTATTTTTCCATAATGATGAAAATAGGAAGGATCCTATAATCAAAACTATTAAAACATACTTTTATTTGTCTCAATACAAACAAAAAGCCCTTGCCAAGTAACTACTTGAACAAGGGCGCAAAAATGCACGGTACCACCTTAATTTATTACTTCGCAATAACGCTGCGCACGGCATGTTACCATACACCTTAAAAGTGTCTTCATTTATCTAACTTGGCGGGTATCTCAGCTAGCACCCGTTCTCTGACAAGTTCTTTCAAAATTACTATTCTTCATCAACGGCTTTTTTTCAGTATACAAACAATAATAAGCAAAATCAAGACATTTCCTTAAATTTCCGCTAAAAACAAAGCAAAATACTTTTCTCAATTGAATTAACGCAAAAAAATTAACAGCTTTTTCTGTAAAAAATTGTGAAGTCTTGTATAATTAACTCTGTGCATATTATGCATAGGTAATTAAGCGGATGGTGGAATTGATGCAAGAATATAAACATGGGCAACGTATCCCATTGAATAAAGTCATTTTAATTGGAATTATTTTGGCTTTACTTAGTTTACTGATTTATCGAACAACATCTTACTTTAAACAAGTTGAGGTCGAAACAACACAGGCCATGATAAAAAGCGGTCCAGGTATCGAATATAAAGATAAAAACTCTTTAGCGCAGGGTACAAGATTAAAGATCATAAAAACGAAATATCACTGGCTTTATGTTAAAACTGATAAAAATCAGTTCGGTTGGGTTGCTGATTGGATGATTTCTTCATCATACAAAAACCCTATTACTTCTTTATCTAACGCGACGATCGTTCTTGATCCGGGCCATGGCGGCGAAGATTCTGGTGCGCTTTCAAACTCTAATAAAGATGAGAAAACTTATACCTTGCGTTATGCAAAACAAACTGCTAAAAAGTTGCGCGCTAAGGGTGCAAAAGTATATCTTACTCGTGACAATGATTCAACTGTCAGTTTAGGTGCACGACCAAGATTGGCAGAACAAGTGCATGCTGATGCTTTTATTAGTTTTCATTTTGATTCTGCTCCGGAAGTCAACATCGCTTCTGGTTATACGACTTATTACTATAATAAGGGGCCCTCTTTTAAACTGGCAAACACCGTCAACCAACAGTTTAGTCAACTTGGCTTAGATAACCGTGGAGTGGATATCGGCAACTTTTTAGTGATCCGTGACAATACCCGCCCTGCAATTTTGCTTGAAATGGGCTACATTAATTCTGAACGTGATTTTGAAAAAATAACTTCTCGCGGCTATGAAAACAAGGCTACTAGCCAAGTTGTTGCTGGTTTGACTCAATATTTTCACCGTGATTAAAAAAGGTTCTATAATATTTGGTACTGATA
>NZ_AZFI01000075.1 GCF_001435755.1 Ligilactobacillus acidipiscis DSM 15836
CCTAGTTACTGCCCATGCCGGGCGCACCTAACAAAAAAAGCGAATTTGATCCGCTTTTTCTTTATCCTTTGCGTTTATTTCATACTTGCAGCCATCGTAATGATCGTCTGTACACTTTGCCCTTTCAATGAATAAACAATCTGACCATCTTGCCAGGTTAGCTTATTGTTACCACTTACTTCAAACTCGCCAGCACCTACACTATTTGGGGCTGGCAAATAGGAACTCTCCAGCAACTCAACGACCTGTTTGGCCATTGACTTTGGGTCTTCTCCATTTACCGCGTCTGCATGAACGACAAGGGACCATTTCCCCTCATTCCAGTGGAGATACCTATTACCTGCACCTGCATCGATCGTTCCAGAAATATCATGACCTAGATCAATCCTTGGCAAGCCTTGATCATCACTGCTTGAATGATAATTAACCGCAGCTTGTGCCTGTGCAAATGAACTATACGTTTTTTTAGTTAATGTCGCGTACGGTGTTTCGTTTTGCAAAGCTGGATCATTTAAGGGACGTGTCTTACCGCCTACACTATAGTTAATAACATAGTTAACACTATCCCCAGAAAATCTAATATTCAACCTGGAGTTGTCTTGCCCTAAACCGTCTTTTTGCGGTAACAACACATGACCCAAAGTCCGATTCAAATCACCGTTAAGAGTGACCAACCGCGGTTCATTAGTTGATGGTACCTGTTGTTGTCCATTGTTAGTTGTCGAACCTTGTGAATTGGATCTAGCAGGAGCTTGACTTGTTTGCGAACTAGCTGTTTTACTAGCTTTCTTTTGTAAGTTGCTTGTTGAAGCTGTTTTTTTTACTTGCTTTTTCTCTGTTTTCACGCTAGTCGAAGAATCACTTTTTGAATTATCTTTTGTAGTTCCGCAACCAGCTAAAGTTAAAGCAAGAAATGCAACTGTTACTTTTAGGATTGTTTTTTTCATTTGGAACTCCCCCAATTATCTATCAGTTGTTAGCTCTTCACAAAATGCTTATTTAATATTGCCAGCCAAATAATTGTACTGCATAGCCTCTCTTACATCAGCTGTATCATATCCCAGACTTTCAGCAATTGCATAACTATAAGCAAATGCAGTTGCTGGCCCACGACTTGTTATCAAGTTAGCATCCTTATCAATTTCAACAATATTAGTAGTATGTGTTGCATTCTTCGCTTCGTATTGAATTTTCCCTTCAAGTCCTGGAAAAACCGTATACTTGTGGCCGTCCAACAATCCATAACGTGAAAATGCTGTTGGCGCAGCGCACATGGCCGCATTCCACTTGCTTTGTTGGGCACGTTTTTGCATCAAACCCATCAACTGATCGTTATCGCGTAAATTTTTAGCACCAGTAGTTCCACCAGGAAAAATCACTACATCATAATCCAGTAAACTATCATCCATAATTTTATCGCAAGTCAAAGTAACCCCGTGAGCCGAAGTTATTTTCAATTTGTCTAACCCGACCATATCTATTTTAGCACCCAAACGACGGAGAACATCGACCGGACTTAAAGCCTCAACCTCCTCACATCCATCTGCAAGCATAACTGCAGCAGTTTTTGTCATAATTAATTGCCCCTTCCTTGCAATAATTTCTTACATTTCTATTTTAATTCATTTGCCCGTTTTTTTCGAATAGTACGAATTTTTCAATACAATGAAAAGAGTGTTCATGAATTTAATATTAGCAAAATTCACTTAACATTTTTACTAACACTCATCTTTTAGTTTACCCAAAATAAAGCCAGGCATTCTATGACAGAATAACTGGCTTTTACCTTTTACTTATTTTTCTTATCAAGTGAACATTTTTACTCAAGAATTTTTTAATACACTGACTCTTCTGATTTTAGATCAAAGAAGTGCGCCTTATTCAAATCAACCCCCACGGTAACTTCTGTTCCTGGTTGAACGAAATCACGCGCATCAACTTTGCAAACGAATTCTGTATCTCCAACCTTGCTATATAGTTGTGATTCGGCGCCCAACAATTCTGAAACTGAAACAGTAGCCTTGACCTGTGATTCCGGGAAAGTTTCGATAAAAGCCTGTTCAGTGTGCATGTCTTCTGGTCTAATACCAAAAATCAGCTTTTGTTTATCGTAGCCTTTTTCTTTTAAGACTTTCAAGCATCCTTCGGGGACTTTCAGATTAAAGTTCTTTCCTTCGTCATAAATATATTGTCCGTCCAAAGTCACATTAAAAAAGTTCATGGCTGGCGAGCCGATAAAACCACCCACAAAGACATTCGTCGGTTGATCATAGACCTCTTGCGGCGTCCCTATCTGCTGAACTTTTCCATCTTTCATAACTACGATTCGATCAGCCATAGTCATAGCTTCTGTCTGATCATGAGTAACATAGATCGTAGTTGTCTTTAAGTCCTGGTGAAGTTTGGCAACTTGAGCACGCATTGTAACCCGTAACTTGGCATCCAAGTTGGATAATGGCTCATCCAATAAAAAGATCGGTGCGTCTCGGACAATTGCACGACCTAAAGCTACACGTTGACGCTGCCCGCCTGATAAAGCGGCTGGTTTACGGTCCAAGTACTCCTCTAGGCCTAAAATGTCTGCGGCATGATGAACTTGCTTGTCAATTTTTTCTTTAGAGTATTTTCGTAATTTTAAGCCAAATGCCATGTTATCATAAACTGTCATATGCGGATATAAAGCATAATTTTGGAAAACCATCGCAATATCACGATCTTTAGGTGCTTCATCGTTCACGATGCTCCCATCAATTTTTAGCTCTCCTTTAGTAATATCTTCCAACCCGGCAATCATTCGCAAAGTTGTAGACTTTCCACAACCTGAAGGACCAACAAAGACGATAAACTCACGGTCTTTAATATCCAAGTTAAAATCAGTTACTGAGTAATCATCCGCATTATCATATTTTTTATAAATGTGTTCTAAGTTAAGCTCAACCATTTTATATCACCTTATCCCTAACTTTTTAGTTCCTGAATAGTTCGTTGTGATCAGACATTATTTGCATCATTGAATCTTGTTTTCGCATAAACCATCAGAAAAACAAGTACCGATCCGAGCATTTGAACCGTCATTAAAAGTGAAATATCAAATTTAATAAATCCCATGATAGCCACAAGCAAACTGATCGGCCCTAAAATATTGACCATTAAGTTAACAGTTTCCTTGAAAGAAGAAATAGTGATCATGGGGCTTTTTCTTCCAAGCCACAACATAAATCCACCACCAAATACAAACACCAAGTTAGTTAACAAAAATAAACTGCCAATACTTTGCAGCATTGCAAAAGAAATCGCTGCTTTATTTCTTTGATACCATTCTTGATTCAATTGTTTTCTTAAACCCTTTTGAGGAGCATAATCATCAGAATAATAAATTTTGCTGACATTTCCTTTTTCTTTGAATAAAAAGAAGTGGTCATTTAAAACGACTGCATTTTTAACAGTCTTAACTTTCTTTTGAGGTATCGCAACCCCAACCAAGTCTTTTTTATTCTGCTGGACGATTTTTTCTTGTGAAAAATGATATTGTCCGTTAGCAAATTTTGCCGTTTGACCTAACTTCTCCAACTCATCTTCATTTTTTTGTAGCATTTTTTGTACATGGGGCAAATAAATGTCCAAAGGCACACTCTTTTGCTGTTGATAATGAAAAGGGACTGGCAAAATATTTAAAGCCAACAAAAACAGCAGCACTATACAGATCTGGAGCCAATTTAGGCTTTTTCTTTGCTGAAACATTTTTGTTGGACTCAGCCAAACCGAAAAATAATTAAATGGAAAATTTTCTTTTACCATATTTTTGCTTCCTCAATTCTTCGCTAATTGCAGTTATTTAACCTTTTGATCCTCCGGCAGTCAGACCAGTTACGAAATACTTTTGCAAATAGAAGAATAATGCACAGATCGGCAGTGCAATCAAGATAGCACCAGCAGCAAATAACGCTACTTGTTGATCTTTGGGATCGGAAATAAATTCCTGCAATCCAACTGCAACAGTTAAATTAGATTCTTCTCGCAATAAGTAACGTGCGAGCATAAAGTCGCCAAACGGTCCCATAAAGGCCCACAATGCTTGAACAGCGATCATAGGTTTGACCAAAGGCATTACAATTTTCCAGAAGATAGTAAAGTTTCCTGCACCATCAAGTTTAGCAGATTCATCGAAATCATACGGTACTGTATCGAAATATCCTTTCATCAACCAAGTATTCATTGGGATCCCCCCGCCGATATAGATCAAAGTCAAGAACCAGTAATGATCCAGACCGTTTAATAGCATTCCCAAAACATAAAAAGCAGTCAAAGCAGCCATCGTTGGGACCATCTGAACAACTAGGAAAAATGTCAAAGACCATTTCCTGCCAGCAAAACTGTAACGACTATAGGTATAACCTGCCAAGGTAACGACTGCAACTAGGATCACCATTGTCGCAACAGAGATCACTAACGTATTCCAATACCACTTGCCATAAAGTGTCGTTGCAAACAACTCGTGGAAGTTTTTCAAAGTCCATGGACCTTGAAAACTAAGGGTAAATGCAACAACATCGCTATTCTTAAATGCTGTCAAAATAGTGATCAATAATGGATAAATAATGATCAGTGACAAAAATATCAAAAATAGATAAGTGAAAAAATGTTTGAAGAAACGTGAACGTTTGATGGAACTTTCCCCTTTTGTATGAACTTGCTTAGCCATTTTGCTCACCCCTCCATTTTAAATGCGTTCGTTTTCTTGAAGACTATCAGTGAAACACCGATCACGATCACAGAAATAATAATAGTAACTGCAGATGCTAAACCATATTGCGGCGTTGTGTTAGTGGTCAGTTTATAGATCCAAGATATCAAAATATCTGAATTACCTGCACCTCCGCCAACATCTCCTGGTCCCCCATTATTGAAGAGGTAAATGATCGAGAAGTTATTAAAGTTAAAAGTATACTGTGTAACAAATGTTGGTGCTGCAACACTAAAAATCGCTGGCAAAGTAATATTATTAAATTTCTGGATAGCCGTGGCTCCATCGATCGTTGCTGCCTCATATAAGTCATCCGAGATAGACTGCAAGATACCTGTTACTAAAACATAGATATACGGGAATCCCAGCCACCCTTGGATCATGATCAAAGCTACCTTAGTCCAAAATGGATCAGTCATCCAACTGATCTGTGGAATATGTGTAAAGAATATGTGATTCAAAAACGGGATAACTTGCACGTTGATTGCACCAGCAGAATCATTGAAGATATTTGAAAAGCTCATAATCGTTACGAAAGCTGGAACTGCCCATGGCAACAAGAAGATGATCCCAAAGATCCGTTTGAATTTAATAAAGTCCTGATGTGCAACGACCGCTGTGAATATCCCTAAAACAATCTGCAAAGTCGTAGCACAAAATGTCCAAATCAGAGTCCAACTGAAAACTGCTCCAAACGTAGCACGATAGGTGCTCAGGAAGAACATATTTTTAAAGTTCAGTAATCCACTCCAGTCAATTAATTGAGCTGGCGGAATGTGGTCGAAATCATAATTAGTAAACGCCATGAACAATGTCACCAATACCGGTAAAATAATCGTGAAGATCATCAAAAGATAGGCCGGCATTGTCAATAAGTACGGAAAACCGTTTGTCCCTAATGATTCACGCATTTCATTGAAACTAATTGGTACTCGATGCCCCGCATTTAATTCTAGTGCAGTTTTCTTAGCATCACGAATGTTCAAAACATAAAACAGTATAAAGATCACCAAAATCAATAATTGCAGCGTCCCTTTGACCATTAAAAACATTGAGTGATCTCTCATCGGAACTGTTCCCAAAGTGATCAACCCCGTTAGAGCCGACCAGCCAAAGAAAATCATTTCAACAACAAAAATTGCAAAAGCGCCTAAAAAGATTCCCGCTTTTAATTTCTGACCATTATAATATTGTCCCAGTCCGGGAATAAACGAAAGCCATAACGCCTTATTGGGATTCTTTTTCATCTTGCTTCTCCCCTTTACAGATCAGTCAAACACTAAAGTATCAAATTAGTGCTCACTAAATCATTTTAAATTAGATTCTCACAGATCAAAATAGGCTGACTAATTCCTATTTAGAATAGTGACCCAGTACTTCCAAAAAGAAAAGGACTTTTCTCTTTCTTTTCAATTGTTCGCACCTGAATGTAAATATAGCGGTGAAGTTGACACACTTCATAATATAAAAGAGTTTGGGAGGTAAGGCCCAAACTCTTAAAAACAATACTCATTGTTTAAACACAATGAAATCAAAGCCTACGATCAATCTTTATATTTTTGTTGGATCGATTCCTTGATCTGTTTAACTGCCTTGTCAGCAGCTTGTTTTGGCGTCTGTTTACCTGAAGCGGAGTTGACCATCAAGTTTTCAGCGCCTGCCCAAACTTCAGCCATTTCTGGAAGGTTTGGCATTGGATCAGCTGACTTAAACTGTTCAACAACAGCTTGTGTTAACTGGTCATCTTTGTTCTTAATAACTTCGGCACGAGCATTTTCGTTAGCTGGTACTTCTTGTGTAGCTTTGTAGAATTTCTGTTGATTATTATCATTAGCCAAGTATGCAGCAAATTTTTGTGACATCGACTTGTTCTTGGAATAGTTAGAAACTACCCAAGCTTTACCGCCGCCAAAAGCTTGATATTCTTCACCATTGGGCAAAGTCGGGATAGAAGCAACCCCAAAGTTAATTTTTGATTTCTTATATTTGGCTGCCATCCATGGTCCATCGATAACTACCGCTGATTTACCTTTAGTAAACTGGTCAGTGATAAAGTTTTCGTTAGAGGTTGTCGATTGCATTCCTTTTGGCCAAACGTTCTTGAACCAATCAGTCATGTAAGTGATACCTTCGACACCGCCTTGATTGTTCAAACCAATATCCTTTGGATCGGTATTATTCTTACCAAAAATATAGCCGTCATAAGCTTTGATCACACCATAAGCGTTATAAAAGTTTGTCCATTGTGTCAAGAAAGCAACATTTTTGGTCTTGTCGTTTTCATAAGCATATTTAGGATCCTTGGACATTGCTTCGAGGTCTTTGAAAGTTTTCGGAACTTCAGAAACAAGATCTTTGTTGTAATACATGACCAAAGTTTCGATAACAGCTGGTTGACCATATTGTTTGCCTTTAAAGGTCACGAGATCTTTATCCTTTTGATTATAACGGCCGCTAGGTAATTTAACAGTAGCAAGTTGACCTTGTTTACCTAAAACACCTGCCCGATCAAAGGGAGCCATCATTACATCTGGAGCTTTGCCAGCAGGGCCATCTAACTTCAAGTTATCCAAAGTTGATAAAGCATCGTTTGTTGTTTTGACAACAACTTTAACTTTATTATCTTTTTCAAACTTGCCCTTTACATCGTTGATGTAATCTTTGTACCCCTTGTCGACCGAAACAGTCACGGTCTTCTTAGCACTAGCATCTGCGTCTTTTTTGTCATTTCCGCAAGCTGCTAATGTCAAGGTCATGCCCGCAGCCAAAGCAAGCATTCCCATTTTTTTGAAACTTTTCTTCATCAGAAAGTCACTCCTTTTTTTATTCGCTTTCTCTCCACAAATTATTATGCACTGCCCAAAAAATTACTGCAATCGATTTCACGATGTTACCGGTAACAGGTTTTAAAACTAATTTATGCGAATTATGCAAAAGCCGTCGGGCTTGATCTGGCCGTCTTCAGTAACGTTCTGCTGTAAAATTATCTGGTCATTCTCTCCCAAAGTATACTTCTGCGGCTGTGTCCCTGTATTAAAAATACAGTTGACTTGCATATCTTGATCTTGACGTTTAAATATGATAAAATTTGACATTTTATCTACAGATTTAAATTCAAGCCGGCTTTTAGACCATAACTGTGAATATTTCCGCCGCATTTTGACTAATTTTTGAGTAAAGTTAAACATCTCATGATCCTGCTGGTTTTGATCCCAGACCATGCACTTGCGACAATCTGGATCAGCTCCACCATCCATCCCTACTTCTGTCCCATAATACAAACATGGTGCTCCATATTGAGTAAACATAAATGCCAAAGTTTGCTTTTCAAGGTCTTTATTACCATGACAAAGCGTTAATATTCGCTCAGTATCATGCGTATCTAAGGCATTAAACATCACACGGTTTGTCTGGTCACGATATAGCATCAGCTGCTCTTGGAGCATGTCAACCATTTCAGCCGCCGTCAATTCTTTTTTGACAAAATGGGCAATGATCGGTTCCGTATACGAATAATTCATCACTGCATCGAATTCTTTATGCCCGACCCATTCTTGCGCAGAATGCCAAACTTCGCCCAATACATAAAAATCTTTCTTGAGTGCGTGAGTTCTTTCGTAAAAATCTTTCCAAAATTCATGATCGATCTCATTGGCAACATCCAAACGCCAAGCATCGATATCAAACTGTTCGATCCAATAAGTCGCAACATTCAACAGATACTCTCGTGCTTGTGGATCTGCGGTATTTATTTTCGGCATATGCGGCGTATTGGCGAAAACGTCATAGTTTAAATTTCTGGCAAACTCAAAATTAGCTGTTTCTTCATACGAAACTGGAAAGTCGTGAATATGGAACCACTTGGCAAAGCGCGAATCTCTGCCATACTTTTGCACATCTTGCCATTGCATAGAAAAATCACCCATGTGGTTAAAAACAGCATCTAACATGACGTGCATTCCACGTTCGTGTGCTTGGTCGATCAATTCCTTTAAGGTTTCTTTAGTACCAAATGCTGGATCAACGTTAAAATAGTCGATCGTGTCGTACTTATGATTAGAATATGCAGTAAAAATTGGGCATAAATACAAACCGTTAATACCAAGTTCTTGTAAGTAATCTAGATGATCAATAATACCCTGCAGATCACCGCCAAAGAAATTTTCTGGGGTCGGTTTCTTACTGCCCCACTCTAATGTGTTTTTTGGGTCATTGGCAGGATCACCATTCGCAAATCTTTCTGGGAAGATTTGATACCAAACAGTATTTGTCACCCATTCTGGGGTCTTGATCCGGTCACATTCATGTAGGTACGGCATTCGAAAACAAGATAATTTTTCAATACCGACATCGCTATATCTGTAGATCCGGCGATCATCATAAAGATATTCTTGCCCATCTGCACCATAAACATGAAAGGCATACTGTAGCCTTCTTAATGGCAAAACTACCTCAGTGATCCAATGATCATGCTGTTTGGTGGCATAAACTCGTTTCATTTCAGCCACCTGATATTCCCAAGTACCCTCATCTTTTTCGTTGACTTTCGTTCCATACGGGTCCCCATATAATAGTTCGACTTTTACGACGTCATCATGTTTTGTCTTTAAGCGAATCTGAAAGTGCTTCTGATCTTTTAAATAAGCCATTTCACTATCAGGTCGGTGGTACAAAGCAGCAGTTTCCATAATTTACCTCCTAATTTAAAAAACAGAGCGGAGGCAAGCGAGAAAAAGCGAGTATATCGGACTTTAACAGCATAGTGCATTTTGACACTGTGCTGTTAAAGTTGGATAGACGGAACTTTTTGCTTGCCGGAGCTCGACTAATAAAACAGAGCGGAGCATGGCGTTCAGAAG
>NZ_AZFI01000076.1 GCF_001435755.1 Ligilactobacillus acidipiscis DSM 15836
CGTCTCCTAACCGCGTTGTTTCGCTCACTATCTCTTTAGGTTGATCAATTCTTGCAACATCTCGTCTGACGTTGTGATGCTCCTTGCATTGGCCTGATATGCTCTGCTTGTAACGATCATGTCAGAGAATTCTTGCGCTAAGTCAACGTTAGAATCTTCCAATGTCCCTGCTAATAAAGTGTTGGTCCCATCTGTACCAGGTACTAAATTATTGGCATTACCAGAATCCTGTGATATTTCATAAGTGCTGTTACCGATCTTGCTTAAGCCGGCTGGATTACTGAACGTAGCAATCGACACTGTACCGATCACTTCATCTTCCGCGCCATAACGCGCAGTAACTTTGCCATCAGGACCGATTGAAACGTGACCTTCAACTAACTTTTCACCAGCTGCATTTTGAGCTGGTACTGTAATTGGAGTTAACGCTCCGCCTTCCTGTCCGGGAGCATAGCCCATCACACGTAAACCATCAGCATTAGTCAAGTTGCCATTAGCATCGATCTTCAAAGCACCGTTACGTGAATAAACCTGACCATTATTACCATCTCGCTCAAATACTAAAAACCCGCTACCATTGATATATAAGTCCAAAGCACGGCCAGTCGTGTTTTGAATACCTTGACCCATGTCTGTATCGATCGCACCGACCTGAACCCCAAGTCCAACTTGCTTACCATCAATACCGCCAACGGTTGCACGTGGTCCTGAAGCATTCGCAGTTGTCTGACTTAAAATATCTGAAAAGTTAGCACGGCTTGACTTGAAGCCGATCGTGTTCGCATTAGCAATGTTGTTGGAAATAACATCCAACCTGGTTTGTTGACTCTTCATTCCTGAAACACCTGAATACAATGAACGTAACATTTAAAATTCCTCCTATTTGTGTAGCATCTTTTTAAATTTTGCTATTTTTTAATCTTTTGGTTCTCTAACTTCTTTGATGGCACCCATTTCATATTCCGTACCGTTGACGGTCAGCTTGGCAATACCGCCAGTAAAGTTGACTTTATCAACTCTTCCTTGCTTTTCATTGCCTTGTTCATCAACAACTGTGACATCCTTGCCCATTAAATTAAAAGCTTGTTGTTGCTGCCCTAAAAGCAAAGAATTATTCATCATTGTCGACATATTATTTAATTCCTGTAAGGTAGCAAATTGTGCCATTTGTGAAATATAATCTGTACCACTGCTATTGGAATCTCCATCTCCGGTCATGGAAGGGTTAGACATTGATGTCGCTAAGATCTTCAAAAAATCATCCATTGAAAGTCCCAAAGCATTTTTAGCAGCATCGTTTTGTGAAGTACTTTTTGTTATCTCACTCGAACTGCCAAGACTGTTTGCTTGTACACCGCTTAAATTGTCCATGAAATATATTCCTCCTTTGATCACGCATACTCTGAGCCGCTCAAACCAACAAACTGATCGTTCCGTGCTTGATTTGTTCTTCGCCTGGCAAATGTTCTTCACTGACCACTTGTGTCCTCGTCTTGTGCGAACGTGCAAATCGGCCTTGCTGTTCTTGCTCATTTTGCATGAAATCACCAGCTGGACCATCTCGCTGCTCGCCTAAAAGTTCAGAAGTTTCCGCCGTTTGTCTCACAGTTTCAACTTGTTTCAATGTTTTAGTCGTTGGATCAAGCTGCAGCTGCTCCATGATCTGCTCTAATTTATGTGTGCTTTTTTGTAACATATCACGTGCAGTACTATTTTGAACTTCAAATTCTAGGCTGACTGCCTGTTCATTCGTCTTTACCGCAACTTTCATCTCACCCAGATTAGCCGGTTTCAAATTAAAAACTATGCTCTGGGTATTGCCCTTACTGGATAACAAGCTTTTCTCAACTACTGGAGTAAGTGCTTTTTGCAAATTTCTCACGACCTGCTCGACCGGTCTAGTTATCGTTGTTACTTTTTGCCCCACATTAGCTTGCGTAACTGTCGCGCTTTTTTGTTCAACTACGCTTACCATACCCGTTCTATCTGTAAGCTCACTAAAATCTATGATTTCAGCTGCTTGTTTTTGTCCTGCTAGCGAAGCTTTCGTACCGATCAAGATTTTTGAACTAACTGATAAAGTTTCCGCTGACTGTTTTAGCGACGATACTGAAAGCTCGTCTGCCATCGCTGCAACTTCAGGTGATGTTTTAATTTCTTGTTTACCCAGCTGCCCTGCTTTAGAAACTAACGGGCTCTCAATGATCTTTGTCGGTTGAACCGACTCAACTTCCAGATCAGTCTGCTGAGCAGCTTCCTGCTTGATCTTTGTGTCCGAACTCACAACCAGATTTATTGTCGAGTTAGATTCTTGAATAGCCTGGCTTTCACCAGCTGACTTAGAAGTTACCATACTAACAAAGTTTGCTATCTGTTCCTTCAAGGTCGCTTGCTGGGTTGCAGACATTTCATCCAAGTCAATTACGCTTTGTGCCGGATTTTCGCCAAATTGCTCGGTTTGTTGTGGTGCAACGTCATTGTCTGCAATAATTTCGACTATCGGTCCTGCCTTGGCTTGCTTTAAGTCTAGTGGAGGAGCAGCATCCTTAGGTAATTTTTCATTTTTTCCGGCGTTATCATTTTCTTGGAGCGGTTCGACTGCTTCTGATTGGTCATGCTCGATCTCTAGTAAAATATTTTGCTTTTTCAAATGATCGCTACTGCTAACTAATTCCTTGAGTCCTTCCAGCAAATCAGGCGATATTTGGACTTTTCCTTGCTTGACCAAGTCATCCAAAGAAACTGTACCGTTTACTAACTGTTGGAACGTTTTCGAGTCAATTTGCAAGACTTGCTCTAGCTCTTTTTTTGTTTGCGAATCAGTAGTTTTAATATGTATGTTAAGCATGTCTTTAGAAGTCTCTAGTCGATTTTTAGCCTTTTTTTGTCTGAAACCTTTATCATCATTAACCGCAATTTCCGGCTTATCTTGTGCTAAAAAAGCCTGAAATTTCCCCGTTTGTTTTTTGGTTGGCTTGGCTTTAGCAACCTGCAAACCAGCAATTTTCTTACCTGTAACTACCTTTTGCATTTCATTGTCCTCCTTTCAAACCCTTGCTTTAACGTCAAGGTAAAGCGATATTTACATTTTGTTGTGGCCGGTGAAAATCATCCAACTGCTTTTGTTCCTCACGGGCTAGCTCCTTTTGATATTGTGCAAGCTGCTTTGTTTTAAGCCGCTCTAATATTTTCCGTTGTTTCTGTGCTTCGATCAATTCACTGCGAATTTGCTCTTTTTGTGCTTGCAACCCCAACAGTTGATCGTGACAAATCATGATCTGGTCGTTAAGAGCTTGAATATAGCGTCGTGTGACTTGCATTCTGCTAACTGAAAATTGTGGGGTTTCCATCATGCTGTCTTTTTCTTGCATGACTTGATCCAATTCAGTATTTTTCTCGTTTTCCAGGCGGTTGACTTCAGCAAAATGCCCCTTGACCTGGTCTTCAACTTGCAAACGATAGTCCAGCACTTTTTGTAATGAAAAATTAAATTCTTCCATCCCTGATCTCCCTACTCTTCTGCAGTGATCCGACCGTCACCTAAAACATTATTCGAAGCAAACAACTGCTGCAATCTCTCCTCTGTATCTGTGAAACTTGAAAATTCATCCACGGCTTGTTGCAAAAAGTCATCGATCGGTTTGTGCAGCTGCACAGCATAGTCGATCACAGGATTTGTTCCGCTCTTATATGCCCCGATATCTATCAAATCTTTCGCATCAGCGTATGCTTTCAAATTTTCACGCAATTCACTGGCATGGATATTATGTTCTTGAGAGACCAACGATTTCATCAAACGACTGACACTAGGTTGAACATCAACTGCCGGATAATGATTTTGGGCCGCAATTTCTCGCGATAAAATAATGTGCCCGTCTAAGATCCCGCGAACTGCATCAGCAATCGGTTCGTTCATGTCGTCACCTTCGACCAAGACCGTATAAAATGCTGTGATCGAACCCTTGTCAGACATTCCGCTTCTTTCCATCAACTTGGGTAATTCGGCAAAAACCGAAGGAGTATAACCCCGGGTAGTTGGCGGTTCCCCAGTTGATAGACCAATTTCACGTTGAGCCATCGCAAAACGTGTGACCGAATCCATCATCAAAACAACTTTTTTGCCCTGATCACGAAAATACTCAGCAATTGCCGTGGCCGTATATGCACCTTTCAGCCGAACTAAGGGCGGCATATCAGAAGTAGCACACACTACGATCGACTTAGCATAACCTTCACCCAAGTCTTTTTCGATAAATTCTCTCACCTCACGGCCACGTTCACCGATCAAACCGATCACGACCACATCGGCCTGACAATACTTAGCGATCATCCCCAGCAAAGTACTTTTACCGACCCCACTGCCGGCAAAGATCCCGACTCGCTGTCCCTCGCCAACCGTTAATAATCCATCGATTGCTCGAATACCAGTCGGCATGATTTTTTCAATGTCTTGCCGTTTAAATGGATCTGGGGCTTCCTGCATCGCTGGATACCCGACCATTTCAGACTGGTCAAGCTTGGAACCTTTCAATGGACGTCCTAGGCCATCGAAAGTATGTCCCAGCATTTTTGGCCCGACCTTGACTTCAAGTGTCTTGCCAGTTGCAGCCACTAGGCAACCCGGCGCGATCCCCTCTAGCTCATCTAATGGCATCAATAAGACCGTTTGTTTAACGAATCCAACAACCTCCGTCACTGTCTTTTTGCCCGCTTTTTTCGCATAGACCTCACAGACTTCACCGACGAAGGCTTGCAAACCTTCGACTTTGATCACAAGACCAACAACTTCGCTGACTTTGCCGTATACCGAATAAAAAGGATATTTTTTCGCTTGGTTTAAATAATTTTTAAAGGGGATCTTTATCTTTGTCATTTATTTACCTCACAATTGTTCCAGAAAACCTTGTAATTCCTTTTTAATGTCAATATCAACTACCGATTCGTTTGATTCGACACGCAGCTGCAAAGCATTTAAACTATCATCATCAAAAATTATGTAACGCAGATCAGAAATTTCTTCTTTGACCTGCTCTAACTTAGTGGTCAGTGATTCATGATAAGCGGAGTTAGCCCAGACCATCAATACTTCATCTGGTTTTTCGAGTTCGAATAATAATGGACTCAAAATTGCAGTGATCTTTTCTGGCGTTAGTTCCAACTGCGTCTTCAAAATAATTTCGGCCAACTGTACTGCAAAAGAAGTGATCTCATCCTGTTTTTCTGCCAGGTACTGTTTTGACTCTGCCAGACTTTGCTCCACGTTATCTTGTGCCTGCTTGACTAGAGGTGCCATTTTTTGTTGTCCTTTTGTCACAGCCTCCTGGTATCCATCTTTTTTTCCCTGAGCATAACCAGAATCATAGGCTTCTTGCTTGATTTCTGCTGCCTTTTGTTTTGCATCTACTAACATCTCAGCTTTCAGCTGTTTTAGCTTTTGCTGGTAAGCTGCCGTCTGATGTGCTAATTTAGCGTCAAGAGCTGTTAACTGTGGATCTTGCTTTTTTATTTGAGGAACAAAATCTGCTGTCTTTATACCAACTTTCTTACCATGCAGGGGCATTGCCTGCTGTTTCAAAATATTATTAGACAATGCTGTCTTGACCTCCTCGACCAATATAGATCTCGCCTCTTTCGTCTAACTTCCGAATAACTGCGACAACTTTTTGTTGTGCTTCTTCGACAGCTGATAATCTAGTTGGCCCCATAAATTCAAGATCTTCTTTGATATTTTCAACCGCACGTTGTGACATATTACCGAAGATAAAGTCTTTGATACGATCATCGTTGCCTTTCAAGGCCAGCTCTAATACATCGTTTGTCACATCACGTAATACTTTTTGCACATCCAACGCTTGCAAAGTAGTAATATCTTCGAAAGTAAATAGGTTGGCCTGAACTTCACTGGCCAATTCTGGCTGTCTGCTTTCCAGACCGGCCAAGATCGTCTTTTCGGTACTGCGGCCCGTTGAATTCAAGATATCGACCAATGCGCCGACACCACCGATATTCTCACGTTCACCATCAACCACATTGGAAAACTTATCTTCCATAACTTTTTCGATCCGCTGAATCGTTTCTGGTGAAGTGGCCGAAATCGTTGCCACTCGTTCAGCTACATCAGATTGCAATTCATCTGGAAATTCTGACAAAACACTGGCAGCCTTCTCAGCCTGCATATAACACAATATCAAAGCAATAGTTTGTGGATGTTCTTCTACTAGCAAATTAACTAATTGCTGCTCATTAGCACGACGGGCAATGTTAAACGGTTGTTCCCGCAACTGGATCGTGTTCAAAACATCCAGAACTTCTTTGGCTCGTTGCGGCCCTAACGAATTAACTAAAAGATCCTTTGCGTAGTCGATCCCACCATCCAAAACATATTGTCTGGCTGTGGCAGTGTCGACAAATTCATCGATGACAGCATTCTTTTCTTCTGGAGTCACATAATCTGTATTAGCTATTTCATAACTGACTTTTTGAATCATACTGTCAGGTAAAAGTTTCATTACCTGGGAGGACGCTTCTGACCCTAAAGAGATCATTAAGATCGCCGCTTTTTTTACTCCACTCAATTGAGCCATCTCTTATTTCCCCTCCTAGTGATGATCTTTCATCCAAGCTTTCAGCAATTCAGCCGTAACTGCTGGATTAGTCTGGGCATAATCTTTAGCCTGTTTATCCTTAGCTTGTCTTTCTTTGACTTCTGGTTTTTCCTGCAGAGGTACTGCTTTTTCCTCTTGTTTTGCTTCCGGTAACGGCTCACTATTCGCTGAAGAAGTAGGTCCAGGTTGTGGTGAATCATCAGTTACATCGACATCATAATCATCATCGTAGTAGTCATCATCGTCATCTTGGCGTTTCTTGCGAATGATCAAAAAGGCTGCGATACCAGCGATTGCGATGACACCGATCGGAAGGGCAATGTACCACCACGGCACATTATTCTTCACCGTCTTAGTCTTATGAACTTTTGGTGTCGTGTCTGGAACATCTAAAACTTGAACAGTAACTTTATCACCACGATCCTTATCGTAACCGATGGCTGAACGCACAATACTTTTGATCTGCGCCTGCTGGTCCCCACTAACATCTCCACGAATAGCAACAGAGGTCGTTAATCTCTTCACAGTTCCCGGTGCGCTAACTTGCTTAGTCACATCAGTATCTAATTCATTATTGATCGTCCGGCTATATGAAGCGCCATTATCGGTATTATCGCCAGTTACGTTAGAGACATTATCATCGGTTTGACCAGTCTGTGCTTGTTGGATCTGTTCTTGGTTCCCATTAGCTTGAACATTTTCACTCCGTAAATTTGGATTGCTATATTTCGTAGTCTTGCGTTCCAGTGCGTCAAAATTAAGGTCAGCGTTAACTGCGACGCTGATTTTGTTTCCATCAGCTAATGGGCCCAAAACACGTGTGATCTTCTTTTCAAGTTGTTTTTCAAACTGTTTTTGGATCTGCATATATTTACTGTTCGCACCTGTCAGATCATCATTGTCATTATTCCCATCAGCCAATACATTTCCATTACTATCAACAACTTTAACGTTTTCGGCTGTTAATCCCTTAACGGCACCTGTGGTCAACTCAACGATCCCTTTAACTGCTGAATTTGAGATCGTGTTGCCATTCAACGTCAATGCAACCGATGCTTTGGCTTTTTTTCCTTTGGCATCATCACTAAAGACATCATCATCAGGCATCGTTAACATTACTTTAGCTTTTTTGACAGCATTTAAAGAACCGATCGAACGTTCCAGCTCACCAGTCGTTGCCCGCTGATACATGATCTTACGGTCTTCATCAGTGGTCATCATGCTGGTATCATCAAATAACTCATAGCCTTGTGAACTATCGGGCAGTTTGTTATCGACGGCCATATCGATCCGATACTGGTCGACTTTTGTCTTATCAACTAAGATCGTTTTACCATCATCTTTTAACTTGTACTTGATGTCTTGATCTTCCAAATCTTTCGTAACCGTCCCAGCGTCTGCGTCACTTAAATTCGAAAACAAAACGGCATACTCAACTCTGGTGTTCAGATAATATACGATCCCACCAGCAGCAAGTATGCTGATCAAACCAGCTATGATAGCAATTTTTACTAAACGATTTAGATTAGACCATTTGTCTTTTAAGTTTCCAAAAAAGTCCTTTACTTTATCCACTTCCAAGCCCCCACTACACGACTAAAACTGCATGTTCTTAAGATCGTTATAAGCTTCCAAAGCTTTATTACGAACTTGAACTGCAGTCTGTAAAGTTAATTGACTTTCAGTCATATTGATCATGACCTGCCCTAAGTCATCTTGTTTTCCACTGATCATATCGGTAGTTGACTGATCCATAACTTTCATGCTTGAATTTAAACCGGATAAAGCATGATCCAAATAATCACCGAATGTTTTACCGGCGCCTTTAACTGTCTGATCAGAATTATCGAGTCCAGTAACTTTGCGCAGTTGAGTAGCATAATTATTTAAGCCGTTAATACCATTGACCTGTGCCATTTTATCTCTCCTAATTTTCTGATATTTCTAGTGCCTTACTCAAGATCTGCTTATTGACCTGACTCGAAGCAACATTTGCTTCGTAAGATCTTTGCGATTGGATCAAGTCGATCATCTCATCCGCCAAGTTAACATTCGGTAAATGAACATAACCATTTTGGTCGGCATCGGGGTCATCTGGTTTATAACCCAACTTCTCAGTTTGATCCTGTGCAATGCCAGTCACTCTTACACCGGAACTCTGTCGTTTGTTGGCTTCCATGATATTTCCATTGTCTTCTTCGACTTGACGTAAATTTTCAGCGAATTGAACTGACTTCCGGCGATACGGGCCACCTTCCGGCGTTCGTGTTGTATTGACGTTTGCAATATTAGTTGATGTCGTATCAAGCTTTAACCGCTCTAAGGCTAAGCCGCTGGCATTGATCTGCAATCCATTAAAAATACTCACTCTGATCTCCTCTTCTCCAATTTAGTCTTACCATTAATGATTCAAAACATAACTCATCATTTGGTAACGCCCTTTGAGTTGTGATGTCAACGCGCTATAATTCAAACCATTTTGTGCCTGATTTAACATCTCAACATCTAAATCAACGTTATTGCCATTTTCTTTAACAGCCGTATCATTGCGCACGCTTTCATGCGGTTCAATTGCCCCGCCTGCTTGCATATGCATTTTAGATGTAGTTTTTAGGTGTGTTTCTTGGTCCAAAGCATTATTCAAAACACTTTCAAACTCGATTCGTTTAGCTTTGAAACCCGGCGTATTGACATTAGCAATATTATTTGCGTTCAATTGTGCTCTATTAGAAGAAACGTTTAAAGCTTCTTTCATTAAGCCATATGTATTTTCCAAAATTAATTACACCTATTTTCTTTGATTTAACACTAATATTTTCAAACTTTTTATATTTCAATTTTCATAGTAGTTGCTTGCAGACAAGATGTCCCCTTTATCAAACTTTTTCTATATTTTTCACAGCATTATAATTTTAGCGAGAGTATAAAATAGTTTGTGTAAATGAA
>NZ_AZFI01000077.1 GCF_001435755.1 Ligilactobacillus acidipiscis DSM 15836
TGCTTGGAGAACTTATGGTGAATAATTCAGGATATAGTTATGTTTTCTTATTTTTTCTAAACAACCAAATCAATATTACGATTAAAATTGCTACTGCCAAAATAACATACAGCCACTCATCAACGACTATTAACATTTGGCGCCAGGCTTTTCCTGCATAATGACCAACATTTATTAAGATAAAGTTCCAAATTAAAGTTCCACCAATTGTCAATATACTAAATTTTCCGAGCGGATAACCCGTCATACCAGCAGGGATCGAGATCAAACTTCTGATCACAGGTACACAACGCCCCACTAAAATTGTCCATCCACCATATTTATTAAAAAAAGTGGCAGTCCTATCAATATCGGTCTCTTTCAGCCTTATTGCTTTACCAGCTTTACTACGTGCAACCTTCTTAAGCTGATCAACATTCAAAAAACGTCCCACCATATACAAGATCAACGCTCCAACATAAGCACCAACAGTAGCAGCTATGGTTGCTCCAACAAGGCCTAAATTTGTATGTAAGGTAGAGTACCCCGCAAAAACAAGTACTACTTCGGAAGGGATCGGTGGAAATACGTTTTCTAGCGCGATCAGCAAGGCGATCCCTAAATAGCCATACTGGTCGATCGCAGCGGTAATTATTTCTGTACTCAAATGGTTACCTCATTTCAAATTTATTATCTTAATCATACCAAGCATCTATTCTCCCCGCCAACATTTATAGTAGGACACTAAAAATAATTAATAACTTGCAGTCGTTCTATTAAGTGAATTTTATATACAAATAACGTTGCTGTCCCCTCCCAAAAAATATAAATAAATTTGCGAAAAATATTTATTAAAACAACTACATGGAATACAGTAAGGTCATGTGAAAGTACTAGGAAATAAAAACGAAAAAAAATAGTACAGCTCATGTAAATATACGCCCAAGGTAAGGATTCAGAACTGCCAACAGACTCGCCCTGAATCTAAAATTAAGATATCGGTCCAAGGTATTGTTTTTGAAGATAACCAAGACCGTGTCGTTCATCAGGATAGTAAGGATCTTTTTATGAAATTATTTTATGTCGATGAAGGCTATAACTCAACTAATTCACGGCACCCACGACCAATTCGCACTACTTAGCAAAAAATACTAGGCTAACAACGACAATACCATTAAAATTAACTGTTTGACTCTTGCCATGCCTAAGATAAAAAAATTTAGGTCAACTATGTGGAAGGCAGGTGCGGGTCCGTTTCACTACTCTTTGGACCCGCATCTATCTCCCGCCTAAAAACTTTAATCTAGCTATTGCAGTAAAAAAAAATAACCCTAACGCGTGGTGCTAGTTCGTAACATTCAACTATTTAGTACAAAATTTTACAAAAAAAGCCCAACAAGGTTAGACTCTTANTCTGCGTATATAGCGGTTTATAGCTTAAGAATAGAGCTACGGATACTAGAAGTGCAAATAATAGTGGGATCCTAGTAGTTTTATCAAAGAGTAAGAAAATCAAAAAACCACCGAAAAAGAGTAGGGTCAGATAATCAGTCCATGGGTAGCCTGGCATTCTGAAAATTTGACTTCCTACAGGATTTGTTTTGCGGTACTTTAAATGACAATAGACGAGAATTAACCAGACTAAAACAAAACTGATTGTTGATACGCTGGAAATCAATTCAAACACATTATCTGGGATCAAATAGTTTAATAATACTACTAGCAATAAAAATACGGTTGAAAAATTTAACGAAGCATAAGGGACACCGTTTTGGTTTACACGGGCTAACTTTTTAGGAGCACTGCCGCTATCGCTGAGAGAGTGTAAAGTTCGACTTGTGCTAAATAAACAGCTGTTTGTCGCTGAAAGAGCAGCAGTCAAAACAACAAAGTTTAAAATACCAGCAGCTCCAGGAATTCCGATGGAAGCAAAAACTTGGACAAATGGGCTGGTGGATGTTGAAATCTTATTCCAAGGATAAATACTCATGATTGCAATCATTGAACCGACATAAAAAAGGCCGATCCTAATGGGCAGGCTATTAATAGCAGTGGGTAAATTTTTTTCAGGGTCTTCAGTTTCACCTGCAGTCAAACCAACCATTTCGATACCTACAAAAGCAAAAACGATCATTTGGAAGGACATTAAAAAGCCATAACCTCCGGTAGCAAAGAAACCACCGTGAGTCCATAGATTTTCAAAACCAGCAGAATTTCCATCGATATTAAATTTGAAAATAGCTAAGAAAAAGCCTACAGCAATCAGTATTATGATTGCCAAAACTTTAACTAGAGAGAACCATGATTCAAGATCACCAAAGAGACGGACATTTACGTGATTTACCAGATATAGACACAATAAAATTATTAGCGGCGTGGCCCATTGTGGAAAAGCTGGAAACCAATACTTGATGTAGATTCCACTTGCAGTTAAATCAGCCATTGCCAAGCTGATCCAACAAAACCAATAAAGCCAACCAACTACGAATTCTAAACGATCTCCCAAATAAATTTTAACGAAATCCAAAATTGAACGTTGAGACAAGTCGGATAGTAATAGTTCGCCGACTGCTCGCATCATAAAAAAACAAAATAGTCCGACTATTATGTAAGATAAGATGATTGCTGGGCCTGATGAATGAATCGCACTTCCTGATCCTAAGAACAAGCCAGTGCCGATCGCCCCCCCAATAGCAATCATTTGAATATGTTTGTTTTGTAAAGAACGCGACAGTTTTTGTGATTTCTGAGGTTGCTTCATTAATGTTCCTCCTCGTATTTGAAAATTCTAAAAATTTATGTCAAAGCGAAAATGAAAGCGCATTAAAAGACGCCCCCCATACTATCGTAATAGTACAAGGGGCGTCTAAACGCTGTTCCACCCAAGATTTACGGTTTATTGACCGCCTTTCAGCAAGATGTCTTAATTTGTATAAGGAAATAATTGCTTTAACGCACTGATAAAGGTTGTGCTACCATTCCATTGTTGTTTACTGCCATTTTTGCTAGTTTTCAGCCCTTACCAGCTCTCTGATCCTTCCATGTATCAGTTACTTCCTTATCTTACATGTTTTTCGTGATAAATATCAAGTACTATTTTAAAAATATTTCCATAAAAAAGAAACCCGTTATAAAGTGGGCTTCAATCTTTTTTTTGACAGATTACGTAACATGTCTCATTTGGAGAATGCAAACATGAACACAATTGCATTTTGGGTAACATACAACGATAAGGTTACTTCAGTTTTTACATAAAATCAAGTTAAAAAACACGAAAATCTAATTTTATTTATGAAACTGTATACAATGGTATATATCAATTATCGTTACTAAATTAAAGAAAGCGGTTAAAAACTTGTTATTGGTTTTTTTAAGCAATAAACGTTTTTTTAAGACAAAGAATTGTTAATGTGCATGTAAACAGTCATTCCCTTTTGAAAGTAAAAAGAATTAGAGTAATTGAAAGGATGCTCATTTTTGGTACAATTTATTTCTTCGATCTTTAAAGTTGGAGTACCAACTGGTTGCTTACTTTCTTGCGCTTCATTTTCACCTAGACTGTATACACTCACATATTCGTCGGCATTGGTAACCTCAATATCATAATTTTCCACGATGAAACTGAAAATTGAATCTTCACATATTTCTTTATTAAGATAAGGAACTTGTTGTTTTAAATAATAGGCATGTTCCAGACTGACCAAGTCTTTATTTGAGAAGCGTAACCTGCTAACATAATAAACTTGATCATCAGGATCACAATCTAAATGTGCAGCAATTTCTTTTCCTGCGGGAATAACTTTTAAAGCATTAACCTTTGATTTAATGATAGTTCTTTTTCCCAAACTGCCGAGTCCGTTTTTACCTGCAATGTTCATAAAATAACCATCGCTGTGCAAAGGCACGTTAACAAAATATCCACTACCTTGAACACGCTTGATCAAGCCCTGTTCAAATAGTGCGTCCATCGCATTTCTAATCGTATTTCGACTGGTGTTATATTTTTCAACTAATTCTGCTTCACTGGGTAATTTATCCGTGTATTTTCCGTCTGTAATTTGTCTTGAGATCTCAAATGCGACTTTTTTATATTTTAAAACCATTGTCTACCCTCCTCGTATGGGCTTTATTTTAATTAAACTTTGTTATTTTAATTAAACTTTGTTATTTTTAGGATAACTCCTCATGGCAAAGAGTTCCGCTTAACTAATTTCCACACTATACTGCTTAAAGCGCAATATGGTGTAGAAATCTGTTAATGCTCACTCTTTAGTCGTCATGCTCCGCTCACTTTTTAGAGTAAGTACTTTTTATCTCCAATCGGGTCTTGGGACGTTAAAATCTTTGGGCCGTCATTTGTAATTGCTAATGTATGCTCAAATTGGGCTGAAAGACTTCGGTCACCTGAAAGATAATATTCCCAACCAGTTTCTGGCACTACTTTTGTGTCGATTTCCCATGAACCACCAGCATTGACCATTGGTTCGATCGTGATCACCATTCCAGCTTTTAAACGTAATCCTTGATGAGGCATGCCATAATGATAAATGTCTGGGGCTTCATGGACAGACGGTCCAATACCATGGCCAATAAGCTCTCTTACGTCTCCCATGTGATGTTTGGTCTCGACATATTCCTCGATCGCATGCTCAATATCACCCACCCGATTGCCGACTTGTGCTTGTTCTATTCCAAGGTATAAAGCTTTATGTGTCACTGCTAATAATTTATCGATTTCGGGAGTTGAATCACCAACGACATAGGTCCAGGCAGAATCACTTTGATAGCCGTGCCAACTGACACAGAAATCAACTTTAACCACATCATGATTCTTGAGCTTTAATCCCTTGCGAGGTGTAGCGTGAGCAACTTCATCGTTAATACTGATACAAGTTGAGTATTTATAACCATCGACTCCTTTTTCTGAAGCAATGGCGTCATGATCTTGAATATATTGACCTACTAATTGTTCGATTTCCCAAGTATCCATACCCACATGTAGTTTATCACGTAACATTAAATGCGCTCCTGCCAAAATAGCACCTGAATGTTGCATGCCTTTTATTTCTCGTTTAGATTTTAGAGTAATCAAAATCATTATCTCCTTAATGTTTTTCTGACTTAACAATAACTTATCATTCTAATTTATAATAGCATAATGGAATAAGTTGTTTGAAATATTAGTATTGTTTTACTAATGGCAACACTAACTACACGATACATTATACGCTTAAAGGAATAATATTTGTTGGGATAATTACGGTTTGTCACATGTTTCACAAAAACTAAAAACTTATCTTTTTTCATTCAAAAAAGCACCTTAAACCTGAGATTTCGGTCACGGTACTTTTTTAGGATAAGGTTTATAACTAAAGTAACTTTTTTAGACGCAGCATGTCTTTTAAAACTAGCTTATTTTCAATTATCTCTTTGTTGTAATGAATGGAAAAGAAGTCTTGGTCAATACCAACAATGCGGAAGCCGCGCTTTTGGTATAAGTATAGTTGTGCAAAGCTGGTTGAACCAGTCCCAATTTCTAAACATTTGTATTTTTTGTTTCGAGCATTCTTTTCTGCGAATGCTAATAATTGCTGTCCAATTCCCTGATTTCTTAATTTGGGGTCAACTGCGATGTTAACAATTTCCAGTGTCTCTGGATGTGTTGGTAGTAATATTATGATGCCGGCAAGCTGACCTTGCGCAGTTGCTTGGTAACAAAAAGAACGATTCAAGTATGAATCTATTAGTTCTTTAGACGGATCGGCCGCTAACAATAGTTGATAATGTTGAGTTGTTGAGTTGTTGTTTTCTTAAAAACTGTAATTTTGAGTTCCATAATATCTTCCTTAAAGTTTGTGTCCGATCCGTAGTATAAATAACAAAAGAAGGGCGATGATCACTGAAAAAATCAGGATCATGATCCATGCGTATGATGCATGGGTGCCTGGCAGGCCAACATTCATACCATAAAATCCGGTCAGGATCGTGGGAATAGTCAAAGCAAGCGACCAGACGGTCAAGACTTTCATCGTATCATTCAGGTTATTGTTGGCAATAGTGTTGAAAGTATCGCCGATCCGGCCAACTACCGCTAATTCAGTTTCAATCATGCGTGAGACCTGTTCGCTTTCGATCACGACGTCTTCTAACATATCCCTTTTTGCACTTTGTTCACCGGTGTAACTGGACGTAAAAAAGTGCGTATGCGGCAATTTGTGAAACATTGTTAAATTTAATGCACTGGCACTTGAAAAATAAGAGAGGGTTTGTTGTGAATGTGAAAATTTGATCAATTCTTTATTCTTGATTTCTTTATTAAGTACTTTATCCAAACGATTGCGTTCTTTAGTTAGATTATGCATGATGGGCATGAAGCTATCCATTAACTCGAATAGGGCGGCGAAAATAAATTCATTGCGAGTTTGGTAAGCTTTTTCGCTGTGCTTATGGATGATTTTTTCAAAGTTTTCTGCGCCACTTGGATTAAAAGTAAAGATAAGGCTGTCGTGCAATAAAAAAACCTACTGGTTGAGTGATATATCTTAATTGTCCTTTATGCAAAACATGTGGTATTTGAACGATGAAGAGTTCATCATTGCTGTCTTCATCATAGACATAATTTGGTACTTCATCGCGATCAATAACGTAGTTGATCACTTCTTGTGTAAGACCATATTGTTGTTTAAGTTGGGTAGTTTCTTCAGTGGACAAACGTTTTGTTTGGATCAGGGTCAGGTCTGCGGTAATGTTTTTAGATTTGAGCATAATTTTTCCTCGGTTGATCAATTGTATTATTCACATTGTAATAGTTGTTGGTGCAAAAGACAAAAGTTCTTTGCTGTTTAGTTATAGTTGTAGAGATGATCGACATTATTTGACAATTATCTTTAAATGCCAGAAACTAAACGTGTAAATTACTTTATCTATTTAATAGTAAGGGGGGTCGTTACTCCTGAGTTTTTGAAAGATGTTTGTTGCTAGTCAAAGTAAGAAGTACTTAATGGATCAAGGAGTGGTAATGATGAGTGAAAATGTTTTAGCTAAAACTACAGAATTAAATAATGGCGTCAAGATGCCAATTTTTGGTTTAGGTGTTTGGAAGACCAATAATTCAAATGCGGCCAATTCAGTCTTTACAGCAATTGAGAAGGGGTATCGCCTAATAGATACGGCTAAGCAGTATGGTAATCAGCCGGGTGTTGGCGCAGGGATACAGCAGGGTCTGCTCAAAACAGGATTAAACCGTAAGGACCTTTTCGTAACATCTAAGGTGTTCAATGGTGATGTTGGTTATCAAGCTGCTTTGAAGGGCTTTAAGGACACAATGAATCAGCTTCAGCTTGATTATTTGGATCTTTATTTGATCCATTGGCCAGTAGATGGACGTTACTTGGACACGTGGCATGCATTGGAAGAATTGTACCATCAAGGAAAGGTCAGGGCGATCGGCGTTTCTAACTTTGATACTGAAAGATTACAGGACTTGATGGCCCACTGTGATGTGACACCAGCTGTGAACCAACTAGAGTTTAATCCATTGAATCAGGAAAAAGATATTCGGCAGTTAATGCAGTTACAAGGTATCCAGCTAGAAGCATGGTCGCCTTTAGGTGGCGGTGAATCATTAAATGAACCAACGATTCAGAAATTAGCTGACAAATACCATAAGACACCCGCACAAGTTATTTTGCAGTGGGATATTCAGCAAGGTGTGATCACTATCCCTAAATCAGTGCACGAAAAACGTATCATAGAAAATAGTCAAATCGGTAATTTTGAATTAACCCAAGAAGACCAAGCAGAAATCGCTAAGTTGGATCAAGCCAAAAGAAGCTTATGGTACGAGGATTTCGCATGGCACGATCCGCAAAATCCAAATGGAATTTCAGATGTCATTGATCAATGGGACGATACGGGAAAGTTTTTGCCAAAAAACAAATAGGTAAGTTTTTGGAAAAAGACCTTGTCGAAATATGTTAAAAATGTCTGTATGAGTGAAAGTGAGATTTCGGTAAAACGCTTTACATGTTGCTATAAAACTATTATATTTAATTTACACGGCTACTTTAAAAATTTCAGTATTTTATTTCAAGCAAACAAGTTTAGCAAAAATTGTTAACATAATGAGTTTAAGTAGCAAATAATCTTTCAGTGCTAAATAATACACTTAATTATGAATAGTTTTAGCAGTCATACGAGGAGGAATATCAAATGGCAATTAATATTATTATGGACACAGACCCAGGGATCGATGATGCAGCAGCACTTACGATGGCGATCAATGATCCACAGATCAACTTGAAGTTGGTTACTGCTGTTGCCGGTAATGTTACAGTTGATAAAACAACTGCAAACGCTTTAAAAATTGTGCGCTTTTTTGGTAAAGATCAAGAGATCCCTGTTGCCGCAGGGGCTAAGCAGCCTTTGATCAAGCCTTTCGAAGATGCTGCCAGGATCCATGGGGAATCAGGTATGCCGGGGTATGATTTCGGTACTGATTTTGGTAAACCAATTCAGAAATCTGCGGTTGAGGCTTTAAGAGATGAAATTATGGCAAGTGCTGAACCGATCACTTTGGTGCCGACTGGTTCTTATACTAATATTGCGTTGCTATTTATCGAGTATCCCGAAGTTAAAGATCATATTAAAGAAATTATTGCGATGGGTGGGACTTTAGCAAAAGGGAATATGACCAGTGCAGCGGAATTTAATGTTTTTACCGATCCGCATGCGGCAAAAATTATGTACGATTCAGGGATTCCGATCGTGATGGTCGGATTAGATGTGACCTTGAAGGCACTGCTGACTCCCGAAACGATGGATAAGTTAGGAGCAATGGGTAGAACGGGGAAAATGTTGCAGGCGTTAGTTACTCATTACAATGACGGTGACGAGAATGGTCATCCGATGCATGATGTTAATACCATCTTCTATCTTCTCCATCCAGAAGCTATGAAAACGGAAGAAATGTGGGTAGATGTGCAAACAGAGGGCCCAGCGATGGGAGAAACTGTGGGTGATATTCGTGGGGCATACCACGCTGGTAAAACAAATGCCAAAGTTTGTGTTGATATTGACGCAGCAGCATTTAATAAGTGGTTCTTGGATGAAGTTGCTGCAATCAAAGACTAGGGGGCAAAGTATATTAAAATTTTTGAGCTTTGTTTTTGCAAATAGGTAATTTTAGAGTGAGTAATATCACTCTATTTTTTTGACTTTGATGTTTAATGATCACTTATTTTCTCAATTTTCTTAAGAAAATAATGTTTTTAATACAATAAGCAGAATGATTTGCGGAAAGTATGGTTAAAGATTTATAACAGAAAATGAGTAGAATCGTGGAACAAAACAATAAGGTTTATATCCCAAGAAAACAGTTTTATTAGAGGATAAAGATCATATTAACCTAGGAAAAGCAAAAAAAATAACTATAAAGAATTGGTGAGAATAAATGAAGCAAAGCTATAATAATAAAGCTAAAGGTTGAAAGTTAAAGAATACTTG
>NZ_AZFI01000078.1 GCF_001435755.1 Ligilactobacillus acidipiscis DSM 15836
TAAAGTTTTTGATTGCCTGGTCTCTTTGATAAACCATATACAGAGTAGGTGTCTGCACTCGGCCGATCGAGTACACCCCGCGCACTCCATTTTGTCTCAACAATAAAGTATATAAGGGACTGCCATTCATACCGATCAACCAATCGCTAATTTGGCGGGTTTGGGCTTCTTTATAAGCCAAATAGTCTTTGTGCCAATCGCCAAGATTTTTAAAGCCGTTAATAATCGCGTCTTTTTCTAGGCTATTCAACCAAAGGCGCTTAATCGTTTTTGACTTAACATCAATATGCGCTTGGTTCATGATCGACCACGCGATATTTGACCCTTCTCGACCACTATCGGTGGCCACAATAATGGTATCGGCTTTCGTTAACAGGTCTTTAACGACCTTGAATTGGGCTTTTTTACTAGCTGACACTTCAAACTTGTATTTGTCGGGGAAAATCGGTAAATTAGATAAGGCCCATTGCTGATATTTCTGATCATATTTATCCGGTGTGGCTAGTTCAACTAAGTGTCCGAGACCANATGTCCGAGACCATACGTGATAAGCGTATTATCGGGCAAAAAAGGGTCACTAACCATATAGTAACCCTGTTTTTTTGTGCTCTTTTGAAAGGCTTGGACGTATGAACGGGCTTGACTGGGTTTTTCAGCTAAGATAACAGTGGTCATGTTCGTTCACTCCTTGTGATTAAGCTTTTGTTCTAATTCTGTTTTACCTTGGTTCGCACTATCCAACCAAGCTTGTTTTCTAAGTGCTTGCATGTCTTCTTGTTTGACCTGATCATAAGCCTGCTGACGAGCTTTTAAGCAATCCTTATAAGCTCTGTATTCGTTTTTTGAACCGATTTTCAATACCATAACTAGGCAAATGCCACCGATTGATACAATGATTACAGCGAGCCATTGATAATCTAAAATCTCATATAGAGCTAATAATCCCACCATAATAACGACAAACCATTCTAACAATCGGTAAAGATAGCAAAGAACTAAGTGTTCAATGGGGTTACCTTTAAAAACGTTGATATGCGAATCAATTCGCCACTTCATTTTGATTTTTTCTCGCCATTTCATTTGAGTAACCTCCTCCAATTAATGCTTCATTCTATTCTTTAACATTCTCATAGCTCCCGCTAAGCCACCTTTAGTAGCACCAGTTGAGCTCCAAAAATCTTCGATAGCCTTTGGTGTGTGCAATACCAGCCAACCCATACCGATGGATAAAGCAAAAGCTCCTATTCCATTACTACCCCAATGAGTAACTCCCCAAACACATAGGCTCATTGATAAAACTTGTGAGAGCATAGAAGCATTTAGATAAATTAGCTTTTTCCACCATGTGCCACTATAATCCCAAGTTTCGGTTGCGATACTGATGGCCGCAAAGGGGATAGTTAAATAAAACCAGGCCATATCGGCCATGAAGATACACATTTTAAGGAAGAAGAATACCGTCACGATTGCAAAGAAGCCTAACAATATCAGAGACATAATTGATCCTATTGCTAATGTTCCACCAATGTTTTTTGACCCGGTAATCATCGAAGCTGTGTACTTACTATTCATTGAAAACATAAATTTACCGAGCGGAAACACGATTGCTTTAAGTAAAAAGCCTTGTAAAAAGACCATGACAGGGATTGCGGCAGCTGATTTGAGACTGTCCATCACAATATTTGCCCAAGTAACATCGGTACTCTCGTCAGCTTCTTTTAGCAAAGTTCCTACAATTCTTCCCAATACAACAACGACCACTAGGGACGTCGCAAAAGTAAGAAAGATTGCATACCATTGATCTAGGACGGTTTCATGTTGACCAATTTGATCGAAAATAGCTCTGCACCATGATGTTATACCATTCATGGCCCCACTAAAAACGCCTTTAAGCCATTCATTAATAGCACCCGAAATTTTATCGCCTAAGAAACTTGCCAAAACTGGGTGGAAATAAAGACTTTTCATATTTTACGCTCTCGTGATTCCTCACTTGTATAATAAAGAAAATCATCTTTAGTTTCTCCATCAGGAGTTGTGATCATAATATTCAAGTTAGGAGAGTCACCTTTAAGCATCAATTTTTTGGGGTTTTTTGGCCGAAACCCGACCATAAACTTATGCTGGTCGTCAAAAAGCGCATCGAAATACCATACTTCATTATGCATTCCTTCGTCAGAGTCTCGTCTTCCATCTTCCCATGGCTCAACTTTTTTGGGATCAATTCCAAATCTTTCAAAATCTTTAGGCTGGTCCATTAACCGTACTCTTGCCATTGCAAAATCCTCCTATTTTCAAAATAACATTGAATGAACATTATTGTGTCAATGTTTTTGGAATATTTTCAAACACTTGTTGCTTATTTACAGTATAATGTGTTAAAAATATTAAAACAACCAACAAAAGTTGCTAAAAAGTTCGTTAAAATGGAGTGATTAACGGTATGACAAGTAAACAAGATTTACGGATCAGAAAGACCAAACACAAAATTTATGCTGCCTTCTGGAAATTACTCAAAGAATATGATTATAGCCGAATAAAAGTTTCAGATATTTTGACTGAAGCACAAATTAATCGCAGCACTTTTTATTGCTACTACTCAGATAAAGATGCTTTATTAAATAAGATCGAAGAACAACTTATCAACGGCTTTAAAAAAGTAGCTCTAAAAGTTCCACGCAGTGAATTAGGATCCTTAAGTCCTAAAAGAAATTAATTAGAGCGATACTATCATCAATTAGTCAGTTTCATTTATGAAAATAGCGAAAAATTTTCTTTACTAGTCGAAAAAGGAGATGGGCCCACCTTCTTAACTAAAATTACCCAAATGGACCAAGCTATCTGGGAACATACCAGTACTATCAATAAACTAACTATTCCTAAAAATTACGTATTCACTGGAATGGTTGGTCTAGCTGTTAATCTAATCAAAGAATGGATAGAACAAAACTTCCAGGAAACTCTTGCAGAATTTGAACATATCTTGTATGAAATGACTAGTCCAATCATCCTAAAAAGGGGAATATTTGCAGATAGAACAGTAAATTCTAATGATTAGATGAGAAATTTATTAAAAAAGTGCTTTTCTTTTTCAATTTTTGTGCTAAAATAAGTTCCAATAAAGTTAAAGACAATAAGAAAGACAAGTAAAATATTTAGTACTGATAGAGAGTTGGGAAATGGTGGAAGCCTGATGAGTCAACGAATGTTTGAATAACACTTTCCTAGTTGCAGGCCCAAATGAGTGATCAGAGTAGGTTTTGACGTATTTCGGTCCGTTACCACCGAACACGTATGTTAGTACGTGAGTAGAGATGTTTATTTAAGTATAAACAATTTGGGTGGTACCGCGAGTCCTTCGTCCCGGAGATGGGATGGAGGACTTTTTTTGTACACAAAACAAATAAAAAAAGTCTCCGGCTATGAATATGTTTCACGTGAAACATCATTCTCTAATGAACCTTAACTCAAACTTACCCACTCATCCATTTAGTCCAGCTTTATACAATACAGTGAAAGGAACGATCTATATGTCAACTATTTTTCCAAAAGATTATCATTCAACCCTATCTGTTAAAAAAACAGAGGAAGCCATTCGTTATATTAGAGAAACATTTCAGGACGAATTTGGGAAGCAGATGAATTTAAGTCGTTTGTCAGCACCTATGTTTGTCAGCAAAAGTACAGGACTCAATGATAATTTGAATGGCATTGAAACCCCTGTTTCATTTACAATGAAAGACCTGCCTGGTCAAACGATCGAGATCGTTCATTCCTTGGCTAAATGGAAACGTGACGCTCTACGGCGCTATGGCTTTGGGATCCACGAAGGTCTATACACAAACATGAACGCGATCCGCAAAGACGAAGACCTAGATAACTTCCACTCAATTTATGTCGATCAGTGGGACTGGGAAAAAGTTATTACCGAAGATGAACGCAACTTTGCTACATTGGAAGCAACAGTTAAACAAATTTTTAAAGTTATCAAACATATGGAAGATGAAGTTTGGTACAAATATCCTAAAGCCGTCCACCATTTGCCAAAAAAAATCCATTTTATCACAACTCAAGACCTGGAAGACCGCTATCCTACTTTAAGTCCCAAAGAACGTGAAAATGCCATCTGTAAAGAACTTGGAGCCGTCTTCTTAATGCAGATCGGCGGCAAGCTCAAAAGCGGAAAACGTCATGATGGCCGGGCACCTGACTATGACGACTGGAAATTGAACGGTGATATTTTGTTCTGGTACGAACCGCTTCAATGTACTCTAGAACTTTCAAGTATGGGAATTCGGGTCGATAAAGCTGCTTTACAAGAACAACTAGACCTTGCCCACGCAACTGATCGTCTCAAATATCCTTATCACCAACGTATCATTCATGATGAAATGCCATTTACTATTGGGGGCGGGATCGGTCAATCACGCCTATGTATGTTGCTTTTAGGCAAAGCACATGTTGGTGAAGTTCAAGCTAGTGTCTGGCCACAAGAGCTGATCGATAAATGTGAACAACATCAGATTCACCTTCTTTAAATGTGTAAAAATGTCAGAGATCAAGGTTCGCACCTCTATTGCAGATGAAGAATGGTTAGATGCTATCTACATTGAACGTACCCGTTTCACCCAGCAGACTGCAAGTATTCTCGGGGCGGATCTTAATGAACTTTCTCCTGCTGCAATCGATCAAACACCGGCTAACAAAATCAGCCAGTTATTATTAGCCAATAAACTTAGAAAATGTAATGTTAGACGTTTCATCGTTCTCTTCACAACTAGTACACAAGATCCATCGGACAAAGATACCCTGAAATTCAAATCAAGAAGAGTCATGATCCGCTTAAGTCGACCGACCACTTTTGAACAAATCGTCAAGTATAGTCAATTAGTGTGCGACTTAGACACTGATCGGACTCTTGTCAAGAATTGCTTTTCTTTTAACTAATGCTCCCTTGTCTAAACATGTCCACACTGGATATTTAGGTAGAAACAGACTAAAGGGTAAGTTATCTCGGGCCAATTTAGCATGGTATATGCTTGAACAGATCAAACGAATAAAGGATATTAAAAAAGCACCAGCAATTAGTGATTGATCCTTTATCAATCAGAAAAACTACGCAAAAAGAAGAGGTCCTCACTAATAAAGTGACCTCTTCTTTTTTGTCCTATCAAAAAGCTAGCTGGATTTCTCAGTATATCACTGGTTTAATATTAGCGAATTCGTAGATCCCCCAATCACTTAACTCCCGTCCATAACCAGAATCTTTAACCCCACCGAAAGGTACTTCCGACTGAGAACTTAAAATTTGGTTGATCGTAACTTGACCGGTTTCGATCCGGGAAGCAATCTTTTTACCACGCTCGACATCCTTCGTATAAATTGCTCCACCCAAGCCATGGCGTGAGTTATTAGCGATTTTAACGACCTCATTGTCTGAATGAGCCTGGTAAATTTGGGCGACTGGTCCAAATAATTCTTCTTCATACATTAGATTACTTTCATCCATGCCAGATAAGATCAAGGGAGAAAAACCAGCTCCCTTCCCCTTATTTGGTGTGGGATCTCCGAATAAGACTTTAGCTCCTCCAGCAATCACTTTTTCAACTTGTTCTTGCAACTGTTTTTGCGCACTTTTTGAAGACAGCGGAGCTAAGGTCGTCTTTTCATCCAGTGGATCGCCTAAGTGGTACTTGACAAATTCATCCCTTAAAGCTGCTAAAAAGTCCGGATAAATCTCTGCAGACACTATATAGCGTTTGGCAGCAGTACATACTTGACCAGCGTTAGTCAAACGTGCCTTGGCAGCATCTTTAGCGGCTGCGCCAACATCAACATCATCTAAAACAACAAAAACATCGGTCCCACCTAATTCTAAGGTCGACTTAGTCAAATTTTTGCCAGCACTAGCAGCAATTTTACGTCCAGCGCCTTCAGAACCGGTCAAAGCCACACCCTGCACACGCGGGTCCTCAATTATATGATCGATCTGATCATAGCTTGCAAAAATATTAGTAAAAGCCCCTAAGGGTAAACCAGCGTTATCGCATGCTTCTTGAAAGGCTAAAGCAGCCTCTGGAACAATGCTGGCATGTTTTAAGATCACTGGATCACCCAAAACAAAATTAGGAGCAAAGACACGCATGACTTGAGCATACGGAAAATTCCACGGCTCAACCGCTAAAACGATCCCTATGCCTGAAAACTCAACTTGCGCCTGTCCGCTGGACAAATCATTGTACGGCTGCGGCTTCAAAAGGCGCACACCATTTTTGGCGTAATAGCGTGCAAAAGAAACCGTCTTAGCAACTTCCTGCCGTGCTTCGGATATCAATTTTCCCATGTTTGTAGATAAAATGCGAGCATATTTTTCGGTATTATTTTCAAACTCGTCTGCGAATTCATTGAGGAATTCCGTCCTTTCCTCAACACTTCTTCTCTGGGCTTTTTCATAGAAATCTTGGGCTTGATCTAAAAGCATCTCTAGCTGCTGATCGGTCACATTTTCAAAAGACCGTATTTTTTGACCAGTATAAGGATTTACTGCTGTATAGCTCATTTATTTACCTCCTTAACAGAAACTCTTGTTATTATCTATGATAAAATCTATTCTGATCATATTACCAACTTTTTGCTTAAAAAATTGAAATAAAAAAAGGAAGGACTAAAATTATGTGTCTTTTTTGCCAAATTATTGCTCACCAGATCCCTAGTTACAAAATATAGGAGGATGAGACAACATTAATTATTCTGGATAACGCACAAGATATGAACTACCACATGTTGATAATACCAAAAAAGCATGTCACAAATATTATGATTTGTGATCAAGAAATTCTATCTCATTTGATCAAAGTTATTCAAATGATCTCCAACCATTGCATTGATCACGGCTTTACTGGTCTCAATATTTTAAATGCTAATGGAAAAGCAGCTGGTCAGTCGATCCAACACCTTCATTTTCACTTACTTGCTCGTAAAAATGGATGGTATTGATGTTTGGCCTAATTGACTGGCAGCACGCTCTCACTAGAGAAAAGCTACTCTGAACTTAAATTTAGCAAACCTTTAGACTCCTTTGATCCTAGAATATAGGATAAAATATTTTTTTCATACAGAATGTAATATTTTTGTAATTTATTTTGTTCGTGTTTTAGTGTTATACTAAATTTTAAGAGGGTTGAATGTATGACTCGATATACGCCTGGATGTGTAGTATTCGCTCTATATTTCCAGTGCCACAAGATTTTCTTTACATAAAAAAGCCAGTCAAGTGAAGTGACTGGCTTTTTTGTTTTACTTTTGTGGTTTAACTGTCACACTAGTATCTTCTTTAGCAATTTTCTTTTCTGAATAAGAGTAGAAAGCCCAAGCAACGATCCCGAAGAAAATTGGTCCGATCATTGTCCAGAATGCAGTTTGATAATCGTGTTCAATGATCGGTTGAACACACGTGAAGATGATCCCACCAGCTAAAATAATCAAAATTATAGTTACAATGAAATTAGTAAATGTCTTATTATTATAGATCTCATATGGACGTTTTAAGTCTTGCCGTTTCTTAAAGAAAGGAAAAGCACCTACCAAAAATAAGTACGGGAATGTTGTCGAAACGTTGGCCATATCCGTTAAGATCGTATAAAATTTTTGCGCAGCGGAACCACCAAAAGCGACTAGGAAGATGAAAACAGCTACGATCGCCGTTTGTAACCACATTGCGTTAGCTGGCATATTGTGCTTGTTCATCTTAGTTAATTTAGCAGGCCATAAGCGAGAATCTGATCCAATAATAAACGATTTGATCGGTGAATAGATCAAAACAAAGAAAGCACCTAAGTAACCCATAAACATTCCAATACCGGCAAAACGAGTCATAATATTACCGAACACCAGACCGGTAGCATGTGACAAACCTAAAGCACTGCCCAATTGAATCCCAAGATTGTTCATTAAGATATAGGTAATATTTCCCAAATTAACTTGAGAGCCGCCTAAATCAGTTTTCCAGTTACTACTAATACCCCAAAAGAAAATCATCAAAGCATAACCAACAGTAATAATAAGGGTTGAGATCGTCAAAGCCTTGGGAAAAGTCTTTTCAGGCTTATCTATGTCATCCATGATACCGCCCATTGACTCCATTCCGCCATACGCAAAAACCGCGTAGATCACAAATGATATCAAGGCCAAAGAACTGCCAAAGCTTGGGTTAGGAGAACGGAAGAAACTTGAGATCCCGCTGATCGGTTGTGCTAAGGCACCATGATTACCGATCCAAACAACTAGACTGGCAATTAAAAATATGACATCCAAGATCACGATACATGTTCCACCAAGTGATGAAACTTTAGCAACAAAATCAGCTCCATGGGTAGTTGTAAAGGCCACAAAAAGGATCCAAACTATCCCCAATAATCCAATTGTTTGTGTCGAATTTAGTCCAAATAAAGTCCAAGACTGCGTGGCATCGTGTCCAAAAATCAAAGCGGACAAAGGGATCCAAACTTTAGATGATGTGGAAACTAACCAGATCACCCACGAGGATAGCCAAATAAAAGTCCCGATAAAGGCCGGTTTTTCACCGATCGATCCCTCCAACCAAGAGTAGATCCCACCCTTTGCTTCCTTAAATGAAGCGCCATACTCAGCAAACATCAATGAACTAGGCAAAAAGAAGAACAAGGCTGCTAAAATATACCAGAAAATACTAGCATATCCCATTTGATAATAAGCAACAGTTGTATTAGCAAAACCAAAGATAGATGAAAAAATCATCATTACTAATGCTTTTGTTTTAATTTTATGTGAATTCTCCAAATGAAACTCTCCTAACAACAAAATAAATAAGGCAGTTTAAGCAAATAGACCAGCTTTAGTAATAAAGAAAATTACTTATTTGGTGGGTGGATAAAAATTATTGTTTTTTCATATAGATTGGGCTTTATCTTAAAATTTTTATGATCACTAATATAGATCCACTAACTACCTAACTGATGTTTTATTCAAACTATTTAGTTTATTATGTATTTTTATTCATACACTTGAAAAGTATAGCACCTCTACCATTTCAAATTGACAAATAAAGTATTTTATTATTTTTCTCCAATTATTATCTAATATCCTTAAGTATTCCTTTTATTATGCTGGAATTATGCCCCGATAAATCGCGTTTTTTAAAATAAATGTTTTTTAATTTAATTAGACATATACTAACGATCTGCAGGGCCTTTTTTGAATAGCACTTTATTAAAATCCATTTTTATTATGCAATACCAGATTTAAACGTAGTCAAAGTGCTAAAAGGAATCCTAGATAATAACCATAGATCTGCTATAAAATAATTTTTACCCACAAAAAATGAGTTATAACGTGAATTAAAAAAACACGTTACAACTCATTTCTTTCAAGTGAAACTGATTTCTTAGCCCGAATTATTCATACGAGGTTTAATATCGG
>NZ_AZFI01000079.1 GCF_001435755.1 Ligilactobacillus acidipiscis DSM 15836
GGATGCCCCGATCATTAACCAAGCCTGGTCCGAGTCGCTGCCTTCGTAATAACCATAACTTTGTTCGCGAAAGGCTGGCAGTTCTTCTGGCTCTGGCAACTCTGGTGAAGCAACGTTTTCTTGCAATAAGAAGTGACAAGTTTTCTCAGCACGGGTCGTATCACTATGAAATGCTTTGGCAAAATTGATGTGGCTCAAATGGTGCCCCGCCATGTGTCCGTCTTGCATCCCCTTGGGAGTTAGCGGCGAATCACACCAGCCCTGCATTCTGTTATAGCGATTTAGGATCGTTTGTCCGTGTCTGACTAAGTAAATGTTAAATGACATAATTTCTACTCCTTACTTTCAAATCTTTTAGTAATCGAAATCTTCGCCTGTTTGATTGTAATAATCGACTGTGAAATTGTGCCCATCTACGGTCAGCTTAGTGACCGATCCGTTAGCCGGATCTGGGAATAAGGGTGTTTTTTCGTCAAACAGATTAGCGATACTTCTGATCGTCATCGCATGGCTGACCACTAAAACGTTCTTGCCATCTGGAATTTTATCTCTCAAATAGTCAAACCCGATTTTGACCCGACTCCAAAACTCTGCATCATTTTCTGCATCGTCAAATGGATCTGCTTCTTTCATGAAGTCTCGTGTTTCCACTAATGAGTAATTATTTACGACATCTTTGAATGAATGGCAGTTGTGCTTGGCTCCGATCATCGTCCAAGCTTGGCTGGCATCTGAACCTTCAAAATAGCCAAAGCTTTGTTCCCGAAAATTCCGGAGTTCTTTAGGTTTTAGACTAGCGTCTGTCGCCTGATTTTCTGCTAAAAGATACTCGCATGTTCTTTTGGTGCGCATTGTGTCGCTGTGAAAAGCGTAGTCAAAGTGTTTATTTGCCAAACGTTTTCCGGCTAAGTGTGCGTCTGCGACACCTTTTTGTGTTAATGGTGAATCACACCAGCCTTGCATTCTATTGTAGAGATTTAAGTAAGTCTGTCCATGTCGCACTAGATATACTGAAAAAGACATTATAGAATTCCTCCTTCTACAGTGTTGTTATATTTAGTATACAACAGATCACTGACTGTATCTTCCCAAATACTTAAAACCGGCTTTATTGGTCGACTGAATTTTGATTATTCAAAATTTGGCGTAAACGTGCTACGACTTCCCGACTTCCTGAAAGCAATAAGTGGTCGCCGAGCTGCAGTTGCGTGCCTCCTTTAGGTGCAATGAATTGATGTTCACGAACGATCCGGCTGATCACGATATTTTGAATCTCAGGCAGCTCTGATAATTCTGTTCCTTCATAAAGAGAGTTGGTCAACTGGATCTCAAATATTTCAGCATCACTCGACGTTAACAAGCGCAAGACCTCAGGTGACTGGATCGCCGAGCGTAACACACCGACACCGGTCGTGAATGTGCTAAAGAATTCGATGTTTTTCTTTTCAAGTTCGACTTTCATCTTTTGCGCTTCTTCTGGGTCTTGGGTGTCTAAGCGTAACAGGACTCGCGGAACTCCGTATTTTTTGGCGGCGAGTGCTAAGTCGTAGTTATCCGCTGCCAAACGGTGGGCCAAGACCAGTACATCGGTGTCAAAGATCCCCGCTGTGATCAATTCTTTGGCATCCATCGTTTCTAAAAATGTAATGTCAGTTACGCCTTGATAAGCTTCATAGCGCCCATGATTATCCGTGTATAGTTTGACTGAATACCAGTCTGCTGGGAGCCCCTGGGCGGCATTGACCGCTGTTAAATTAGCACCGATCAAATGCACATCGGTTTTGGCAGCAGGTTCGTGCTCTGGGTGATACAAACGTTTGAAAAACAAGGGTCCTAATAAGCAGGNTCAGGATACCTGCGATAATAAAGGCTCCACTCTGGTCGGCTTTCATAGCCCAAATATTTTGGGCGACGGTCGTGGCCGCTAAGATCAGTGTGATGGTCGTTTCCGATAGCATCGTTGCTGCAAAAGCATTAGGTTTGCTAAAGAGTGCTTTGAACCCGAAGAAAGCGGGCAGCTTGGTCAGCATAAACGCCACTAGCAGCAACGGGATCAAAAGCAGCGTTGTTTTAGAACTTAGCAATCCCGGCAAGTCCAGCTTGGCCCCAGTTAAAATGAAGTAAAACGGGATCAAAAAGCCGTAACCTAAGGCGTCTAATTTTTGCTGGGTCGTTTCTTCCGGTTCTAATAACTTAATAACGATTCCAGCCAAAAACGCACCGAGGATGTTTTCGGCACCCACAGTTTCAGCGAGAACAACTAAAACGATGATCACTAAAAACGCGAAGCGCATATCTAGCTGCGTTGTTGATTTCGTGTATTTTTGAAAGTGAGTAAAGAAGTTGCGAAACCGAAATAATAAGAAGGCAGCGGCTAAGAAAACTAGTGAGATCAGCCATAAAGTTCCGCCGCGTCCGCTCTTGAGTGAGGAGTAGATCGTTAAGGCCAGTAGCGGGATGACTTCACCTAGGACAGCGAATAAGAGGATCGTTTGGCCAAACTTCTTGCCCAATAGTTCATTTTCTTTCAAGACACCGATCACGATCCCTAAGGCAACTGTCGCTAACAAGATCGCAGCGAGAGCCATATCAGAAAAGAGTCCGCTGATTTTTAAAATTGCTGCTAAAATAATAGCTGCTAGTACTGTCAGGCTATAGGCAACTCCGGCTGCAAAGACAGGGGAGTGTTCTGAGGTAGTCTGCTCAGCTTTTTTGGCTGCCAAAGCAGTGGAGGTGTCGGTTCGTTTGAATAAAGAAAAGTCGATCTCCATTCCACTTAAAAACAGTAGTAAGATCACGCCTAAAGTTGACATGGTCGTTAGAACGCCGTTTAAGTGGATCACATTGAAAAAACTTTTACCCAAAACGATCCCCACTAAAATTTCGGCGATCGAACTGGGTAAGAGTAAAACTTTAAATTTTGCTAAGAGCATCGGGGTGATAAAAGCGGCGAATGCTACGATAACAAGGGATAGATCCACAAAATCAGCTCCTTAGATTTAGGATAATGGTTGAAATAAGTAGTTTACATACATTGATTTAATTGTACAAGCAATTTAGCCGGAGGTGCAACTTTCAACGTTCTTTTAATTTGATAAAACGAATAGACTTTGTTTGTAGCAGCTGTCAAATAATGGTAAAATATTTCATTAGATTTTAAATCAAACGGGGGCGTTAGGCGTGAGTTTGACTATTAAACAAAAAGAGCAGCGGCGAATGGATGAAGTTGTTGCAAAAATCAAGCAAGCAGAAAAGAAAAGCCAGGCCAACATTGATAGTGCCGGCAAGGATCAGCAGGCGATCATGAATGATTTCAAAAATAATGTGCGGATCAAAACGGGGACATATTCAGGCATGATGGAAACGTCTTTGACGGTCCGTCAGCAACAAACCATGCTGCAAGAAAGAGAAAATAATTGGCGTCAGGCAACGCGGCAGTTAGATGTGCTGCAACGTTTGGAAAAAACGCCGTATTTTGCGCGGATCGATTTCCAAGAAAATGGTGAAAGCAAGCCGGAAAGTGTTTATATTGGGCTGAGTTCTTTTACGGACACGCCGGATCACTTTTTGATCTATGACTGGCGCGCACCGATCTCAAGTATCTATTATGAGGGCGGATTAGGGCAGGTGTCTTACGAAACACCCGATGGCAGGCAAAACGTTGAATTGACATTGAAACGTCAGTTTATGGTTGAGGACGGCACGATCTTGACAGTTTTCGACACAGATGAGACAGTGGGCGACCAGATGTTGTTGGAAGTTTTAGATGAATCTTCTGATACTAAGATGAAGAGTATTGTGTCGACCATTCAAAAAGAACAAAATAAGATCATTCGCGATACTAAATCAGACTTGCTGTTTGTTCAGGGTGCTGCAGGGTCTGGAAAAACGTCGGCAGTCCTTCAACGTGTAGCCTTCCTCTTGTACCGCTATCGGGGCAATTTAAATTCCAGTCAGGTGATATTATTTTCGCCAAACCAGTTATTTAATGACTATATTAATGAAGTTTTACCAGAACTCGGTGAACAAAATATGGTCCAAATGACTTTCTATCAATACGCTAAACGGCGGGTGCCGCGGCTCCATGTTGAAACCTTACAAGAACGTTTTGAAGAAAGCAATGACGAACAGGAACGAAAAGCTAAGAACTTAAAGGATAGTTTAAGTTTCTTTAAGGCTACTAATGCCTACGCAGACTTTTTGAATAGTAACGGGATGCACTTTAAGAACATCATGTTTCACGGTAAGCCGTTCTTTAGCAAAGAGCAGATCAAAGAAATTTATTACAGCTTTAACAGCAATTACAATCTGCGCAACCGTTTGGCAGCGACGCGTGAATTTTTGCTGAAGAAATTAAGCAGCAAGGTCAACCGTGAGGCACGGACAGAACGAGTTCAAAAAGCGGTCCAAGATTTAGGCCAAGATGAACTGAATGACTTATATGGTGACCATCCGCGCAACTTTGCCAATGGTGACAAGGAAATTACTTTTCTGACCAAAGAATATGTCACGCGCGAATTTCAAACGATCAAACGGGCGATCACCCGCAATCGGTTTATCAATATAAACGGTCAGTATGTTCATTTCTTGCGACACTTGCCTGATTTGTTGGACCTAAGCGAGTTTGGCTTGGCTGAAAATGAGTGGCAAAAAACAGTTGAAAAGACGATCGCCACGATGAAAAACGGCAGCATTTCTGTAACAGACGTGACCGCTTACCTCTACTTGTTTGACCAGATCATCGGCAAGCGGGGCGACCTAGAGATGCGGCAGGTCTTTATTGATGAGATCCAGGATTATTCAGCTTACCAGTTAGCCTTATTAAAGGAAGAATTTCCTCGGGCTAAATTCACGATGTTGGGTGATTTGAACCAGTCGATTTTTACGCAAGAAAGCAGCCATTCACTGTTAAATGAATTAAGTACGATGTTCGAACCTGATAAGACGCAAGTGGTACAGTTAACGAAGTCTTATCGTTCGACGCAACAGATCACTGATTTCAGTAAGGATATTTTACACAATGGCGAAAAAGTTGAAGCTTTTGATCGGGCGGGCGATTTGCCGACAGTCACGGTCGATTCCAATGAGCAGCGCATGGTTCAAGATGTAGCTACTCAGTTAGACCGTAATAAAGAAGATAAGATGACCACAGCTATCATCACTAAGAGTTTGCAGGAAACTGAAGAACTGACAGCTAACTTGAAGGAGTTAGGTCAGTCCGTGACTGCGATCAAAACTGAAAATCAGCGTTTAGTCCCAGGAACGATAATTGTGCCGTCTTATTTGGCTAAAGGCCTGGAATTTGATGCGATCATCGTCTGGAATGCGAATGAAGCAAATTATCACCGCGAGGATGAACGTCAGTTAGTCTACACGATCTGTTCACGCGCAATGCATCGTTTGAACATTTTCTCCGCTGGCAAGTTAACGCCATTGATGGCCGACATTCCAACTGAGCGTTATGAATTGATCGATCGGTTGTAAAATGAAAATTACAGAAAAATAGGAACTGGGTCCCAGCATTTTGATCAAAATGCTGGGCTCTCTTTTGATAGCTGGAATTATTAAAAAACGAGCTGCTATTGCTTGATTTAGTCAGCAGTCTGGCAAACGTTTGTCTGTTAAGTTCATTTATTCCAAAAAGGTCCAGATGAAGTTGATGTGGCCCCAAGTATGCGAAAGAAGGGTCCAGATGAGAGCTAACTGGGTAAAAGTATGTCAAATGAAGGCTCGGGTTCGATTCGAGAATCTCTCAAGATAAACGCAAAACAGCCAATCGGGAAAACTATTTTTTTCGTAAATAAAACTACAACATAAAAAGGATTTGAAATTTTCCTATTATATTGCAGTTTGCTGTTATATTATTGTAGTTTTTGTTGAATAACTGGGGCCAATTGAGTCAGCAACAAGTCATAGGCACGAGGTGCATAGTGCAAATCATCTTCTTGCAGCAGTTCTGCTGCAGAGTGTTTGACAGCTTCAGCAAACCAATCAATGTAGTCTGCTTGTTTATCCTTGGCAGTTTCAATAGTGGCTAGTGCGTACTGTTGCAGTTTCTCGATCGGGCGATGACCTTGTCTTGTTGGTCCTGTGATCCCTGGTGTGATCAAGATAGATTTTGCAGCCCCTATTTTTTCTAGCATGATCTCAAGATTATTTTGATACTGCTGTAAAGTCATTTTGGGTACTTGAACATCGTTGGTCCCAAAAAAGATCACGACTAGGTCTGGCTTATGTGCCAATACATCTGTCTGCAAACGTGCGAGGCCGCCCTGAGTATTGTCGCCTAAAACGCCGCGGTTCATGATTTCCGCTTGCGTAGGCGCTAATTTTTGTCGTAATTTGTCAGTGAAAATTGAAGTCGGGTAACCATGAGTTGCCCCAGCGGTGATACTATCACCAAATAAAATGATCCTTTGCATAAATTTCTCATCCTTTAGAACTCTTTTAATTCACTATAGCATAATTGTTCTGCTCGATGCCAAATGTTGATTTTTAGTAAGCGTTTTAATTTTAAACGAACACAATAGTACAAATCCCGACCTGTTGTGCTATAATTCATAGCGAATGCTTAAAATCAAAAGTGGAAGGCGTTTATCACTAATGGAAAATCGACTTAATTATTATCAGATCCCTCGTGAAGAATGGCGCTCATTTTATCGGGATCACTATGTTCCCTTATCTAGTCGGGAATTGATGCGGATCAAATCCTTAAACGATGTGATCTCTTTAAAAGATGTAGAAGAAATCTATATGCCTCTGGTCCATTTGCTGGGAATGCGAATGGAGGCACGCAATTATGGTCAAAATCAATTGGCTGACTTTTTAGGTATCAAACATAAGCCGACTCCCTTTATTTTGGGAATAGCCGGTTCAGTGGCCGTTGGAAAAAGTACGGTTGCACGGTTGTTACGTGATTTGTTGACGGAAATTTTTCCCAACAAAAAGATCCAGCAGATCACAACTGACGGTTTTTTATATCCATCTGAAGAGTTGAAAAAAGGGCATATTATGAAACGCAAAGGCTTTCCTGAAAGCTACGATATGAAAGCTTTGATCAATTTTATCAATGATGTGAAAAATGGTCTGCCTGCCAAAGCCCCAGTATATTCTCACCAGGTCTATGATCGTGTCCAAGGTGAGTACGACCTGATCGACCAACCGGATGTTTTGATTTTGGAAGGGATCAATGTCTTGCAGCTGCCAAGTAACCAGCAGATCTTTGTCAGCGACTTTTTTGATTTTTCAATTTATGTCGATGCAGATGAAAAGCTGATCAAGAAATGGTACATGGAACGTTTTGATTTGATCTTGGATCGTGCCAAGGATGAACCAAATGACTATTACCACGCATATGCGATCGGTGATCGGGATGTCGCGCGTAAAATGGCGGAAGATGTCTGGCATGATGTGAACCATAAAAATCTACACTCATATATTTTACCAACCAGAAATCGCGCAGATTTAATTTTAAATAAGGGTGAAAATCATCTGGTTGACGAACTATATTTACGTAAATTTGTCTAAGATAGCGTTTTTGTCCGGTTTTTCTTGAGAAAACATTGACCACTAGGAATTCAGCCGGTACAATTAACTGAGTAAAGATTGTAAAAATTAAGATGAGGTGAATATCTTGGCTAAAGTTGATATGCAGGACTTCGACAAGATCATCGTTCTTGATTTTGGAAGTCAGTATAATCAGCTGATCACACGGCGTATCCGTGAATTCGGCGTTTATTCTGAACTGTTGTCACACAAATTGACAGCAGCTGAAATCAAGAAAATGGCACCAAAGGGGATCATCCTTTCGGGGGGTCCTAATAGTGTTTATGATGATGGTGCTTTTGATGTTGATCCTGAGATATTTGATCTTGGTATCCCAGTGTTAGGAATCTGCTACGGAATGCAGATCATGGCAAATGAGCTGGGTGGTAAGGTTGAAAGTGCAGCTAATAAAGAATACGGTAAGGCCCTGATCCAAGTGACAAATGATCAGGCACCGACCTTTAAAAACTTACCCGAGGAACAAACAGTGTGGATGAGTCATGGCGACTTAGTCACAGAAGTTCCAGAAGGTTTTGTATCGACAGCAACGAGTGCTAATTGCCCGATTTCTGCGATGGCAAATAATGCCAAGAAATTCTACGGCCTGCAATTTCATCCAGAGGTTCGCAACACAGAATATGGTAATGACATTTTGCGTCATTTTGCCTTTGATGTTTGTGAAGCTCGTTCGAATTGGACGATGGCAGATTTTATCGACATGCAGATCGAAAAGATCCGTGAAAAAGTTGGCGACGATAAGGTCTTATTAGGCCTGTCCGGCGGTGTTGATTCTTCAGTTGTCGGTGTCTTATTGCATAAAGCAATTGGTGACCAGCTGACATGTATCTTCGTTGATCATGGTTTGTTACGTAAAAATGAGGCGCAGCTCGTGATGGACAGTCTAGCCGGAAAATTTGGGCTGAATATCATCAAAGTTGATGCTCAGCAACGTTTCTTGGATAAACTAGCTGGTGTTTCTGATCCGGAAAAGAAGCGTAAAATTATTGGTAATGAATTTATCCAGGTCTTTAATGATGAAGCTATCAAATTGAAGGGTGTTAAGTGGTTGGCACAAGGCACACTTTATACTGATGTGATCGAATCAGGTACTGATACCGCGCGAACGATCAAGTCACATCATAATGTTGGTGGTTTACCAGAGGACATGGTCTTTAAGTTGATCGAACCGTTAAATACTCTGTTTAAAGATGAAGTCCGTGAGTTAGGTGAAAAACTTAATATGCCTCATGAACTTGTTTGGCGTCAGCCGTTCCCAGGTCCTGGTTTAGGGATCCGAGTCATCGGTGAGATCACTGAAGATAAGTTGGAAATCGTGCGTGACAGCGATGCAATTTTACGTGAAGTTATCGCTCAGCATGGCTTGGACAAGGAAATTTGGCAGTACTTTACTGTTTTGCCGGGCTTCAGGTCCGTTGGTGTCATGGGTGATGGTCGGACATACGATTATACGATCGGGATCCGTGCCGTTAACTCGATCGATGGGATGACAGCTGATTTTGCTCAAATTCCTTGGGATGTCTTGCAAGAGATTTCAGTGCGGATCGTAAACGAAGTTGATCACGTTAATCGCGTAGTGTACGACATTACCTCTAAGCCGCCTTCCACTATTGAGTGGGAATAGACAAAATTGGCCTGTAAACGTTGGTATATCAACGTTTTAATGACTGTCTAACCCGTTCGTGCAACTATCGTGCAACTTCTGGTGCAAGTCCAGCGGTAACGCCGTTGTTTTGAACCTGCGCTACGTCTGATTTAGCGGTCGAAATTTCGACTAGACCATTCAGGCGTTTGGCGGCCTCGAAGTTCATATTAGGATATAAATGCCCGTAAGTTCCGAGTGTCGTCTGAATATCTGGTTCTTTATCAAGTGGTACTGATGAAATG
>NZ_AZFI01000008.1 GCF_001435755.1 Ligilactobacillus acidipiscis DSM 15836
CGATAGTGTGAACTATCTCCTACCCGATTACTTTTCCATAAATTCATTCATGTCAGCAGCTGGGAGTAAGTGAATACTGTTTTCTGCTTCAGTCCATTTTTGCCATTGTCTTTTGTCAATTACCAAGACCCGTTGATGTAATGTATCATCACTTTCTAACAAATGAAAATAAACTTGTAATTCGTCTGAACCCTCTTCTTGGATAACTGGATAAATGAAGCCGGCACGAAATTGCCAAGAATTTTGTTCAACGGCCTGGATCTCAACATCTTCTTTAGTAAAGACATATTCAATAATTTCCATGTGGCACCTCCTTGAGCTTGAACTAAGACAGGCTTTTTTAATAGCTAGTTATGTCTCTTATTATACAGGATTTGGTGAAAAATACTTAGTCAAACAGTTTTTCAATGATTCAAAAATTGGTTTACTATAAAATTTTGTTATAAAATCTAAGATGAGATGTTTTTTATGATAGAGTGGCGATCTTGAAGGGAGCTGACAAAATGAAAAAATTCGAGCAGGTCACACTTGAATATACAGATAATAACGGCAAAAAAATGAAACGTAGTGCAGATCTGATCAAAGATTTTTCGATCAGTTTGAATACAAAATATTTGGTCAGTTTTGAAACGATCGAAGAGGCAAAAAAATTTGCTGCAGATGTGAAACGCAAACGAATGATGGTGACTAATGAACAAGGAATTACTAAAATATACCGTGTCAAGAATTTCGAAATGAAAGACCCTGCAGGTTTTGCTTCAAAAACTGGTTCGAGTGTTGGTATCATTCAAGGAGAACTTTATTTGAACGTAGTTTTATCGTAATGTGTGAGAAAGTTAGTTAGTTTTAAAGGAGTATTTTTAATTCGTATGGCAAATTTTGAGAAAAAATTGTTAGCCCTTGATGGTAAGGGTTATGGGGGATATAAGTCTTTAGTTGGTGCGTATAGTTTTCCATTATATAAGTTGGTGATCGATCATATTCAGGCAGACCCTTTTGCCCCACCGTCTACGATGCACTTGCTGATCGACAGAAAAAAAGCTGGGATCCCAGCAGAACTGTTGGATTCTAAGAACAAGCAAATCGCTGTTGCAGACTTTTTACAGCGAAATTTCAGCAAGCAAGCGGACAAAAACCGGTTGAACAATAGAGGGACCGGACATAGCGGCGAGTTACGGATCGATAGCTGTGGTCAAGAAATTATTGAAAGAACAGCAATCGTTATTTCTGCGCAACAAATCGAAGTTCGCTTTGAGGTTGGCTTGCCTGCTGCCGGTCGGCGTATCAAGGCGCGTGATGCTAATAAAATTTTTAAAGATCTTTTACCGCGGATCGTACAAAAATCATTATTATACGCTAATATTGACCAACAATTACTTAAGCAGCAAGTTAAATTGTTTAGAGAGCAACAGGAAATCAGGGAGCAAATGAAAAGGCGTCACTTAGTCGCTTTTGTGGCTAATGGTTCACTTTTACCAAGAGCAAGCGGTTCGTCTGATCTGCCCTTGACCACTGGGACGCCTTTTAGAAGTCCGAGTTCCTTGGAAGTCACTTTTGAATTAAAAAACGGTAAAAAGGTCAGCGGAATGGGAATTAGTCAAGGAATAACGCTGATCGTCGGCGGAGGGTATCATGGTAAATCGACCCTGTTGCAAGCCTTAGATTTTGGAGTTTATGACCATATAAAAGGTGATGGGCGCGAGTTTGTTCTGACTGATAGGACTGCAATGAAAGTGCGAGCCGAAGATGGACGCAGTGTTGCAAATGTTAATATTACTCCATTTATCAACCATATACCGGGACGAAGAGATACTTCAACGTTTTCGACTGTTAATGCCAGCGGCAGTACTTCACAGGCTGCTAACGTGATCGAGGCCTTGGAAAGCGGTACAAAAACGCTGCTGATCGATGAAGATACTTCGGCAACAAACTTTATGATCCGTGATGCTCGGATGCAACGCTTGGTAGCTAGTGATAAGGAGCCGATCACACCTTTTGTTGATAAGATCAAGGCTTTATATAATCAATTAGGTATCTCAACGATCTTAGTTACAGGCGGTTCTGGTGATTATTTCGAAATGGCCGATCACGTGATCATGATGAATGAGTACCAGCCAGGGGATGTTACAAAAAGAGCCCATGAGATCGCAGATATGGAAGGATCTGAACGTAGTGCAGCTGATGAACAGAAATTTGGAACGTTGGACGAAAGGATCCCGAAAAAGAGTAATTTCAGGATCATTAGCCGCAAGGACAGGTTTAAAGTTAGAAATAAAAAAGAGATCACCTTCGGTCATAGCAACATAGATCTGAGTGCTTTGGAACAATTGACAGATACCAGTCAAACACGTGGGATCGTGGCATTGATTCAAATTTTAAAGGCTGAATATTTTGATGATCAGACAACGTTTGCGGAAATGACCGAAAAACTGTATGCTGATATTCAACAACAGGGTTTAGACCGTGTTTTATCGTCGAAGCGTCATGCAGGTAATTTAGCTTTACCGCGTCGTCAGGAATTATGCGCAGCTGTCAATAGGTATCGTGGGTTAAGAGTAATAAAAAAAGAAACTCGGTGAGATAAATAATGGGGGATCATTATGAGTGAAAAGGACCATTTGACCCAAAACGAAATTAAGACAACTAATTTTTGGCTGCATTTGATCATTGCGGGGCTTGCTTTACTGGTACTGATCTTGGGCGGCATATTGATCAAGCAGCAGTATGATTCCAAAAATCATTTGACACAGGTAAATTTTAATTCGATCGAGCTGTCTCAGTCTGACGGTGATTCGCTGCAAGACGTGAAAGAACTCTTTAGTGAGGAACCCGCTTCTGTCACTAAGGTCCAAAAGAAGGGGATCGTAACTGAAGTAGCTTTATGGAAGAATGTGGCTGATACAAGTCAAAATTCACAGGTTATTATCTATTTTGATGACGGACATGCAGTTTCCAAAACAATTAAAGGGTTAAAGAGAGATCGAACCACGAAAATTACACGTAAAGACTTTGATTCATTGGCTCCTGGTATGAAGAAAGGTGATGTGGCCCGTAAAATTGGAACTCCAAATGATTATACATTTGACGAGCGCTATTATGGTGTTAGTAATGAACAGTGGACGTATACAGGGCTTGATGCAAATAAAAAGAAGGTAGGGGTTATGACCTTGTCTTTTAAGGACGGCCGGTTAGCTGGTAAGGCTCAAAATAATTTGCAATAAGACAAGGCAAAGCGCAGGGTAGATATTTATACTGAACAGGCTTGATGGGAACTACTAGGCCTAAATTAGGTCAGAATGTTTTCTCTTTTCGTAAAACCTGACAAATAAACTTAAAAAAGCTTTTGCTTCAACGCATATAAGTGTGTGAAGTAAAAGCTTTTTATTATTAATTAAAAAGAGGTCCACCGGAGTTTCTGCATGAAGTTTCTATAAGTGCGCTGAAAAGGCTGCATAAAAGATCTCTTATATAAAGATGATTATTTTTGGTTTAGTTCTTGTAGTGCCGCATAGAATTCAGGCATTTTTGTTTTAAGATCTATAATTTTACCATTTCCATCTAAGAAACAGTGAGAACTTTCAGCTGAACAGACAAGTTCATCAGCAACTTTCATTGTGTAATTGAGAGTTAATTTGACACGGCTAATTTTACTGATAGTAGTTGTAATTTTTATAAGGTCAGGATAACTAGTTGTTTTTTTATACTTACAATTTACATTTACTACAGGAGAAATAACCTCTGCCTCTTCCAATTTATCATAGGGCCAGCCAATTTGTTCAAGGTAGTCTGAACGTGCTTCTTCCATGAAACGGATGTAATTTGTGTGGTTAGTGATCTGCATTTGATCTGTTTCATAATACTGTACTTTGTGAAAATAAGGTTTAATACGACATCGTTCCTTTCTAGTACTCTATTATGCCATTTTACCATTAAAAACAGACTAAGATTTTTTCTCATTCAAATTTAAAGATCGACAAATATATTTTGAACAATATTACTAAAAACATTTAATCTAAATTGTAGTTGAGCTTGTAAATGGTGGAACTCCAATGTGATAGCAAAATCTAAAAATTAAAAATTAATTAGTTTTAGGTGTTGAAAAATACATCATAATTTAATATAATTTTACACAATTATAATAAAACCAGTTAAAAACAATAAATCGACATTATACGACTGTGAGGCGAGTAATTTGGACGAAGAAAATACGTTGCTTGAACTAAATAATGTTTCAACAGCGTTTAAAATTGAGGGACAATATTATAATGCAGTTTCTCATGTTGACCTCAAAGTAAAGAAAGACGAAATTTTAGCTATTGTTGGAGAATCGGGTTGCGGTAAAAGTACTTTAGCGACGACTGTGGTGGGGTTACACGATATGAAGACTACAAAAATTTCCGGCGAGGCGTTTTTTGAAGGACAGGATCTTTTAAAGATGTCCGATTCACAGTTAAATGATGTTCGCGGAGCAAAGATCGGCATGATATTCCAGGATCCATTGTCTGCCTTAAATCCTCTGAAAAAAATCGAAGATCAAATTAGTGAAGTTCTAGACTACCACACTAAAATGTCGACGGAGGAAAAACATAATAGGGCGCTCCAATTATTAGAGCAAGTTGGGATCGATGAACCTAAACGAACTGCTCGGCAGTTTCCTCATGAACTATCCGGGGGGATGCGTCAAAGAGTGATCATTGCCATAGCAATCGCTTGTAAGCCTGATCTGATCATTGCTGACGAACCGACAACTGCTTTAGATGTGACGATTCAAGCGCAGATATTAGATGTTTTACGAGATATTCAAAAAGAAAATCATGCTGGGATTATTTTGATCACTCATGATTTGGGGGTAGTGGCAGAAACGGCCGATGAAGTTGCGGTCATGTATGCTGGAGAAGTTGTTGAATGTGGTACAACTGAACAAGTTTTTGGTGACCCGCGTCATCCTTATACTAGATCTTTATTAAGGTCAATGCCACAAGGGGATATGGATGTTTTAAATGATGATCTTTATGTGATCCAAGGCAGTGTACCTTCGATCGAAAAGATGCCGCAAGCAGGCGATAAGTTTGCGCCACGGATCCCATGGATCCCCGCAAGCGCTCATGAGAAAGAACCGACCATGCATGAAATTTCTGCTGGACACGAGGTGCGGTGTACATGCTATAAGGATTTTTATTTTAAAAGTTTGGAGGTCAAAGATGTATGAGCTTAATTGAAATTAGAGATTTAACAGTTCATTATCCTATCCGTTCAGGCTTTTGGAATCGCGTGACAGATGTTGTCAGGGCGGTCGATGGTATCAGCTTTGATATTGAAGCTGGTGAGACTTACGGATTAGTTGGTGAATCAGGTTCGGGTAAATCGACCACTGGTAAATCAGTTGTTGGATTAGAACAGATCACTTCCGGGTTGATCAAATATAACGGAGTGGATATTACCAAAAAAAGTACCCGAAAAAAACACAATTATAACCAAAATGTCCAAATGATTTTTCAGGATTCTCTTTCTAGCTTGAATCCGCGGAAAAGAGTATTGGATATTATCGCAGAACCGTTACGGAATTTTCAAAAATTATCTGCCGAAGATGAAAAGATCCGTGTATTGCAATTACTGGAAACAGTTGGACTAAGTCCTGATTCACTTTATAAATACCCGCATCAATTTTCTGGTGGACAAAGGCAACGGATCGGGATCGCTCGTGCCGTTGCGACTAACCCGCAATTGATCGTAGCTGATGAACCGGTTTCGGCGCTGGATCTGTCAGTTCAAGCACAGGTTTTAAACTTTATGAAGAAAATTCAACGTGAATTTGGGATCTCTTATTTATTTATTTCCCATGATCTTGGTGTTGTGCGTCACATGTGTCAAAATATTGCGATCATGAACAAGGGACGTTTGGTAGAAGTTGGTACTCGTGAAGACATTTATGATGATCCATTACATATCTATACCAAGCGTTTGCTGGCAGCCATCCCTGAAGTCGATGTTTCTAAAAGGGATGAACGCATGGAAAATCGTTTGAAAATTGAGAAGGTTTATCAAGAAAAAGCTAAGCAATACTACGATGAAGATGGTTTGGCCTACCCTCTTGTCCAAGTTTCACCGACTCATTTTGCAGCTTTACCGCAGGATAAGTTAGCCGAATTGACAGGGCAAAAAAGGAGGGATACCTAATGTGGAAAACAATTTTGCGGCGGATCTTGATTATGATCCCCGAGATCATTTTACTAAGTATTTTAGTTTTTCTGTTAGCTAAAGCAATGCCAGGTGATCCTTTTACAGGGTCTATCAATCCCCGGTCTAGTGCCGCACAGATCCAGCATTTAAAGGAGCTTAACGGTCTGTACGACCCGTGGTATCAGCAATACTGGAACTGGATAGTCCATCTTTTCCATGGTGATTTAGGGCAAAGCTATCAGTACCATGAAGCTGTCTCTAATCTGATCGGTGAACGTGCGATCAATACCTTATGGTTATCCGCTTTTACTATGGTCCTGACTTACTTGATCGCTTTGCCGTTAGGACTTTATGCCGGCAAGCATGAAGGCAAACTGCCTGATACTGTGATCCGTGTATATACATACGTCACGTATTGTATTCCTTTTTTTGTTATTTTAGTTATCGGTTTGTGGATCTTCGGCTATGTTTTAAATTGGTTTCCAACTACAGGTTCGGTGGCGCCGACCGCTAAAGGACTTGGAATGTTGAGCTCGCGTTTCTTCCACATCCTATTGCCAGGACTGTTAGGTGCTTTATTTGGCACCGTTAATATTGTGCAGTATATGCGCTCTGAAGTGATCGATGCTAAACGTTCAGATTATGTGCGAACAGCACGTTCCAAGGGTGTTCCAGAAAAAGACATTTATCGGCACCATATTTTCCGTAATTCTTTATTGCCGATCGCGGCTTTTGGAGGGTACTCGATCACAGGCTTGCTGAATGGATCAATCTTTACTGAAACGATCTTCTCTTATCCCGGCATGGGTATGTTGTTTATTGATTCGATCAATTACCGAGATTACACGGTCATCACCGCACTTGTCCTTTTATTTGGGGTTATGAACTTGTTGGGAACACTTTTGTCAGACATTATCTTGGGGATAGTAGACCCACGGATCAGGATCGAATAAGAAAGGAGGAATAACATGGCAACAAACACTAAAACAGCAGACATTTCAGCAGAAGAATTAGCAAGGCTGACTGCTGAAGCTAAGAAAGAAGCTGCGCCGTCGTCGACTAAGATCTTATGGAACGAATTCAAAGCTGACCGACCAGCCTTGATTGCTTTGATCATTGTAGTAGGTTTCATTTTGTTTGTAATGATCGCGCCGCTATTCATTAATAGCGAAAAGATGATGACAACGGACATCATGGCGTATTTGACTCCTCCTTTGCAAGACAACTTTTTGTTAGGTGCTGATGCTAACGGGCGCTCGATTGGTTTACAGCTGATCGTTGGTTCCAGAAATTCGATCGGGATCGCAATTGGTTTGACTCTGATCTCTTCGACTTTTGGGATCGCATGGGGGCTGATTTCTGGGTATTTCGGCGGCTACATCGATTGGGGGATGCAACGTGTTTATGATTTTATGATGATGTTGCCAATGACCATGATGATCATTGTTTTAGTAACGATCATCGACAACTATAATTCGATTTCACTGACTTTTATCTTTTCAATATTTTACTGGATGGGGACTTCGAGACTGATTCGATCGCGGACTTTGGCGGAAACAAAGAAGGATTATGTTGCGGCCTCGATCACATCGGGGACTAGTTCACTAAAAATTATTTTTAAAGAGATCATGCCCAATATTTCTTCGTTGATCATTGTTGATACGACTTTATCTTTTGCGGAGAATATCGGGGTAGAAACGGGATTGTCATACTTAGGCTTTGGACTACCGCCTAAAACACCATCGCTGGGGACGCTGATAGCAAATGCCAACGATCCAAATAACATTACGCAGTATTGGTGGACATGGTTACCAGCAGCTGTCGAGATAATTATTTTATGTTTATCCATCAGTTATATAGGACAAGTGGTAAGCAGAGCAGCAAATTCTTCGCAAAGAAGAGCAGAGTGAGTTAAATAGGGTGTTTAGAAGAAAATTATTACCGACTTTATTTAAGGAGGTGGTGCATCTCATTGACAAGATCAAAATTTTATAGTTTGTGGTTGGATGTAGTTGGCGGATCTTTAAGAAAATATGAAGTGGGGGAAGTATATGAATAAGACGAAAAAGAAATGGGCCGTTTCGTCAGCAGCGATCGTGATCGCTTTGAGTTTGGCTGCCTGTGGCGGAGGTAATAAAAAATCAGCCTCATCAAATGATAGCGGCAAGGCAAAACTTTCGGCGGTTTATAAAAATCCAGATAAGGCAAACAAAAGTGCCAATGAAAAAAGCACTTTGAAAGTTGCAGAACCGAATGATTCGCCTTTTAAGGGAGTTTCAGAACCAACTTTGGCCGACAATCAAGAAGACTCAAACGTTTTTGAGCCAGGTGGCAGTGGCACTTTATTTAAAACAGACGATAATTATAAGATCGTTGATGGCGGTTTAGCTGATCAAAAACTAGACCGTAAGAAGAATACCGTAACCATTACGATCAGGAAAAATGCTAAGTGGTCTGATGGACAACCAGTCGTAGCACGTGATGTTGAGTATCCTTATGAAATTATTGGCGGACCTAAATCTACTTCTTCTCAGTATTCTTCTGATTTTGAACGGATCAAAGGGATGGCGGACTTCCATAAAGGTAAAGCGGATACCATTTCAGGCTTTACATATCCTGATGGCGAGGACGGTAAGAAAGTAGTTATTCAATATAATTCACTTTCGCCAAGTATGAAATTTTCTGGTAATTCGTTTGTTTGGTCAACAGCAGCTCCTTACCATTATTATAAGGGCATTCCGATCGACAAATTAGCTGCATCAGATCAAGTTCGTAAAAAGCCAATTTTTGTAGGTCCATATAAGTTAGACAAATTGGTTGATGGGGAATCAACTTCATGGTCTCCTAATAAATATTATTGGGGTAAAGCGCCTAAAATCAAGCACGTTACGATCAACGTGGTTTCCTCTAATAGTATCGATAAGGCTATTCAAACAAAGAAATATGACTTTACTACACCAGCTGGTGTTATGCGTGGGCAAAGCTACAAGAATTTGAAAAAGTTGAAAAACTATCAGATGGTTGGCTTGCCGGCTTTAAGTTACAATTACTTTGGCTTTAACGTTGGGGAATATGATACCGAGCTGCAAAAGAACGTAATGGATAAGAATTCCAAGATGGCTAATAAGAGTTTGCGTCAGGCAATGATGTATGCGATCGATGAAGATGCTATTAATAAGAAATTTGGTAATGGTATCAAATGGCGGGCTAAGACTTTGATCCCACCAGTATTTGATAAATATGCTGATACTTCCGCTAAAGGCTTCCCATATGATCGGAAAAAAGCTAATAAGTTGTTAGATGATGCTGGTTATAAGAAAAAAGGCAAATGGCGGACACAGCCAAACGGCAAACCGCTTGTGATCCATTTTGGCGCTATGCAAGGCAGCGCTACAAGCCACGCAACATATGAGGATTACTTGCAACGGTGGCATAAAGTTGGTTTGAACGTTAAGATGGCTGGCGGTAAAGAAATGGAAATGAATAGTTTCTACGATACTATTCAAAAGCCTAAGCAAAACAAGGTCGATATTTATTCCGCTGCTTGGAGTACTTCTTCTGAGCCAACACCGACACAGTTATATGGTGAAGATGCGCCATTTAACATGGGGCACTTTGTCAGCAAGAAAAATACTCAGTTAATGAATGATATGAACAGTGAAAAGGCTTGGAACGATTCTTACCGTAAAGATAAGTTTAAAGAATGGCAAGAATATATGAATGATCAAGCTGCCTACGTTGCTTCAGATAATAGTTATCAATGGGGACCAGTCAACAAGAGAGTTAAAGGTTATGACGTGAGTCCATCCCATACAATTGATTTCTGGAAAGATTTATCATTAACTTCTGCAAAACTTAAATAATATTAGCTAATTTTAGTAACAACCAAAGACAAATACCGCAAAGAAAGGCTCTGGTCAAAAAAAGATCGGAGCTTTTTTCATACATACTAAGGAGTGGTTTTTTGGATGAAGAGGGGATCAGAGCTGTCCAGATCACAGATAAAGAATCAAATTGGCAAATTGCAAAAGACATTTCCAGCAGTTTTATTGGCACGCTGAGCGGAGATATGTTTGCTTTTGGTATGGGTTTGATGTTACTGGACGAGACCCATCTAGCCTTGAGTTTTGGGATCGATATGATGATCACTCCAATTGTGGGAATTTTTTGCTTGATCCCAGTCGGGAATATTGTTGACCGTTACCGGCATAAAACTATTTTGAACTGGAGCATTAGTATCCGCTTAGTTACTTTGGTGATTTTTGCTGCCACGAGCAGTTTTTTTAACGGTAGAGGTAAATTGTTTCCTGTTATTTTGTATTTGATAATAAATGCGATCTCAGTAAATTTTAACAATGCTGCCTATACAGCTTCTGTCCATGAACTGGTCAATAATGGTAAAATTTCTCGCTTGAGTTCATTAGTGCAGGGTGCCTCTTCGTTAGCTTTGATCTTATCTCCTGCGCTTGGAGTAGCTTTGTATTCGGCTACCAATTTCACTATTTTCATTTATGTTGAGATAACTGCAACTGGTTTAAGTTTTTTAATTTTGCAGACGATGCACTTCCACTATAAAACGTTAGATAAACAAACTTATACCTCAAGCCAATCTTTCAAATCTCAGATGGCAGGCTTTAAACAGGGTTTAGCTTATGTGCAAGGCCGGCTTTTGCTAGTTGGGATTCATTTTAGTAGCGGTGGTCGTCAATTTTTTGTTTACAGCTTTAAGTATTGGCTTGCCCTTTATCCTTAAAAATCAACTGGATTTGGGCAATACAATAGTTGGTTATCTCAATAGTGCTTTTTCTTTTGGAATGTTGGCGGCCAGTTTATTGATGGGCTTTTTTTCGAAAAATAATAATTTGAAGACAAAACTTTTAGTACCGCTGCTTTTATTGGGATTTGAGTTTGGTATATTAGGCTTAGGTTTGCTGGCACCGTTTACTGTTAAAGGCGTGGGTGTCATAGGGAGCTTGGTCATGTTTTGTATTGGGGTTACGATCACAATACTCAATATCACATGTAATGTTCGATTACAAACAACAGTTCCTACGAAGCTGCTCGGACGAGCTTCCAGTCTTTTGATGGTCGCTAATACAGCGGTAAATCCGCTAGGAGTCTTATTTTTTACATTTATTTTTCAAAATTCTGGCAACGGAGGTTTCGTCTTTATTATCAATGGTACAGTGATGCTGTTTTATACAATGATCATGACACCTCTAGTCATGAGAGGGATCAAGAACGAAGAAAAGTATGCAGAAAAATGATCAAGCCTCGGCTATAAGGTATTACTTGAAGCAGTCCTTAAAAGGTTTAAGCGCTTGGTTAGTGTTTTGGTATGCGTTGTGTTATAAAAGATAATATGGTTACGTTTTAGCGGTAAAATAAATAGAGTGGGAGGCGATAAACTTTGGGAATTTTTCTTAAGCTAGGCTGGTATTTTAAACGTGAGTGGAAAACATATTCAACAGGTATTGTGGGCTTATTGTTTACGGCCTTGCTTGGCATAGTGCCTCCGTGGATCATCGGTCGTTTGGTGGACCTGATCCATCGTGGAAAGTTGACGGTCAATACATTGGTTTTTTTGCTGGTGACATTAGCAGTCGTTTCGGTAGCCCAATATTTTGCACGTTATATTTGGCGAAATGCAATTTGGGGTGAGTCTGCTAAACTTGAAGCTGTCTTGCGTGAACGACTTTTTTGGCACTATATGCAAATGGATACAGAGTTTTTTCAGCACTATCGAACAGGTGACTTAATGGCCCATGCCACAAATGATCTTTCTGCGATCCAGCGTGTGGCTGGGGGAGGGATCTTGCAGTTTGCAGATTCGATCATCACTGGTGGTACGACTTTGATCGCCATGATGACCGTTGTTAACTGGCGTTTGACTTTGATCGCTATTTTGCCTTTTCCGTTTTTAGCTGTAATGGCGCGTGTATTAGGTAAGAAAATGCATAATGCTTTTAAAAAATCTCAGGCAGCATTTTCTCGACTTAATAATAAGGCACAAGAGAGTATCAGCGGCGTTAAAGTTATTAAAAGTTTTGGTCAGGAGCAAGACGATATTGATGAGTTTAATGGCCAAGTTGATGATACGATCAAGATCAATCGTCGTGTTAACAAGCTAGATGCATTGTTTGATCCAATCACTACAATGATCATGGCAGTTTCATATGTCTTAACGATCGTTTATGGTGGTCATTTGGTGATCTCTAATACGATCACACTAGGTTCTTTAGTCTCATTTGTTTCTTACCTTTCCATGCTGGTCTGGCCAATGTTTGCTATCGGGATGCTGTTCAATACCTTGGAACGCGGAAATGCTAGTTATGATCGGATCGATAACATTTTGAATAAAAAAAGCGGGATCTTAGATAAACAAGATGGAGTCGGACAGGAACCGCATGGAGATTTAGAATATGCAATAGACTCTTTTAAGTTTCCTGATGAACAACAAGAAAACTTGCATAATATACACTTTACGATCAAAAAAGGCGGTACTTTAGGGCTGGTTGGTCCAGTCGGTTCAGGTAAGAGTTCTGTTATTCGGCTATTATTGCGGCAATTTGATGATTACCAGGGCACGATTTATTTTGACGGTATAGATATTCGAGATTATCAATTAGATGCTTTGATCCCTTCGATAGGCTATGTACCACAAGAAACATATTTGTTTTCCAATACGGTCAGGGAAAATATCCGTTTTGCCCGCCCAGAAGCTTCACAAAAAGAAGTCGAAAAAGCAGCAGTTAAAAGCGATTTAGCGGATCAAATATCAACCTTTCCTAAGGGTTATGATACCCAAGTCGGCGAAGAAGGGATCTCTCTTTCTGGCGGACAAAGACAAAGGATCGCGATCGCTCGTGCTTTACTGATCGATCCCGAACTGTTGATCTTGGATGACGCATTGTCAGCTGTAGATGCTGAAACTGAAACGGAGATCTTACAGACTTTACGTAGGGAGCGGGAAGATAAGACGACGATCATCGCTTCACACCGATTAAGTTCAGTGATGAATGCAGATGAGATTTTAGTGATGGATGATGGTCAGATCATTGAAAGAGGCACGCATGCTGAATTGATGCAGCAAAATGGCTGGTATGCCGAGACATTCCGTTTGCAAGCTCTAGAAACTGAAGAAAAGGGAGGTGCCATTTAATGGATAATGAACAGCATGAATCAGTGTGGGCGCACAGTATTCCATGGAAAGAGCAGTTAACGATCATCAAACGACTGTTCCGCTTTGCTAAGCCTTTTAAATGGTACTTCTACTTTTCTATTATTTTTGCGGCATTTGTTAGTGTGATCAATATTTTGCTGCCAAAAATTATTCAGCGTTTTATGGATAAATATTTTGCATTTGGGAAAGCAAGTGAGTCGATCATTTGGCTTTTTGCCGGTTTATATTTCTTTGGCATGGTTTTTAAGGCCTTGACACAGTTTGGACAGACATACTTGTATAGTATGGGTGCCGAATATATGCTAGAGGATACACGGAAGATTTTGTTTAAAAAATTGCACACTTTAGGGATGCGCTATTTTGATCAAGTGTCCAGCGGCTCGATCTTGTCTCGCTTGACTAATGACACAATGGCTTTCCAAAATTTTTGGCAGCTATTTAGCAGTCTGATCGTCGCGGTTTTTGCGATGGTCTCGGCTTTTATTGCAATGTTTACTACTGATAGGACGATTGCTTTATGGCTTTTGGTTTTCATGCCTTTTTTGGCTGTCACTATTTGGTATTACCAAAAGTATAGTTCTCGAGTTTACCGTCAAATGCGGGAAAAATTAAGTATTCTAAATAATAAGTTGGCTGAATCGATCACAGGTGTGACAGTTATTCAGGATTTTAGGCAGGAACGTCGGGTTAACCGGGAATTTGAAGATGTTAACAGTCAATATTATCAAACACGTAAAGCAATGATCCGCGTCAATTCCTTATTGCTCAGCCCGATAGTTAACCTGTTTTATTCACTTGGAACAGCCGTGATCTTAGGGATTTTTGGTGTTCGTGGGTTACATGCATATGTGGCCGCTGGTGTTGTGTATGCTTTTGTTACTTATTTGGAAAACTTCTATAATCCCTTGTCAGAAGTAATGGAATTTTTCAGTGATTTTCAGGATGGGATCGTTGCTGGTTCCCGTGTTTTGCGGATCATGGACGATGAGACTTTAGCACCATCACAAAATGAAGGTGCTTCAGCAACTCTCCAGTTTGGAAAAATTGAATTTCGCCATGTGACTTTTTCCTATGATGGCAAACATACTATCTTAAAAGATGTTTCATTTATTGCTCATCCTGGTGAAACGATCGCGTTGGTCGGACAAACGGGCAGTGGTAAAACTTCTATTATCAATGTGTTAATGAGATTTTACGAATTTGGCACGGGGGAGATCTTGATCGATGATCGCGATATCCGCGATTATCCCTTAGAAGAATTGCGAGCTAAGATCGGCCTGGTCTTGCAAGAACCGTATATGTTTTACGGAACGGTCAAGTCTAATATTAGAATGTTCAATGAACAGATCACAGATGAGCAGGTCAAAAAAGCCGCGAAGTTTGTTAATGCCGATCAGTTTATTTTGAATCTGCCTGGTAAGTATGATGCAAAAGTCATTGAGCGTGGTGCTAGTTATTCTACGGGACAAAAACAGTTGATCGCCTTCGCCAGAACAGTTGCAACTGACCCAAAAATTTTGATTTTAGACGAAGCAACTTCTAATATTGATACCGAGACAGAAAAGATGATTCAAGAAGGATTAGATAAGATCCAGCAAGGGCGGACAACGATCGCCATTGCTCACAGACTATCTACGATTCAAAATGCTGATCAGATCTTGGTATTGAGTCAGGGTCGCATAGTAGAACGTGGTACAAATGATGAGCTGTTGAAAAGTCGCGGCATGTATTATGATATGATCAAGAAACAAAACGCGGCTCATTAAATAAATAGATTTAAAAAGGCAAACTAAGAGGAAGGTCCGCTTAGCTTGTCTTTTGTTTAGGATAAAGTTAAAGCAGTGAAAAAAGCCACAGCTTGACCTAAACAAGCTCTGGCTAGTTAAAATATTCAACTGAAACTAAGTGATCGAAACCGGGCTTTATCTAGTTCTTTAGAAAACGGTGTTCGATCTCATTTTTTATAATTTTAGCTTGGAAATGGTCACTGGACTTATGACGAGCTACCAAGTTCTCTAATTGCTTGACCTGTAATTGGTCTAGAGAAAATGAACGATCTGTCAGACCAGAATTCACAAAGTGTTCCATGCTGAATCTTTGCTCGATCACATTGTTTGATGAAAGGTAGAGACAATAGTCAGCGAAGTCATCTAGTAACCTCGGCGGTACGTCTTCTTTTTTTTCATCCATTAAACTCTCTCCTTATAGCCGTTTGATCTGCGGCAAAAACATAAACGACAAAAATTATATTTGTTTTGCTAGGAAGCAAATATTGTTATTCATGGTCAACTAAAAGAAAAGTTAATTATGAATAGTAAGTCAAATAGTGACTAATTACAAGAATAATACATTGTAACTGTTTCGTAAAGGGGTGAAATATAAGAAAAACTGTAGCTGAATGTTAGAAATACATTGAGTTTATTAAATGAAGATACATGGCAATTCGACTATCGTTTTGTCGACACCTATATCGCAGCGCTATGGGACCGATCTTCGCTCCTTTATAAGGAAGATATTGCAAATTAAAGTATAAGTATTTTTATTATCAAGATGGCAAGCTGCCGTTTTTTTGTCGTTATTCAGTTAAAATGAGAACATGAGCGGTTTTTTTATTTGTATTATCGACTGCGACAAATATATTCGGACATTTTTATTTCCAACGATTTACTTTTCGATCTGCTGCGTTCGTTGACTGATGGTGGCAAAAGTATCGACAAAAGTTTGCTCAATTTGTGACAGTTCTTTTTGGACAGGATAGGCAATAAAGTATCTTAATGTCAGATCTGCTTCTTCTAATGGATAAAGGTTGTATTTGCCATTTGTTAAATGAGAAACAACGCTTTGCGGAATGATCGTGGTCCCTAAACCCACAGCAGCCATACCCGCGATAAGTTCAATATTTTGACTCTCTAATCTAATATCTGGTTTGACCTTATTTTTTTGCAACAAGCCATCTACTTGATGACGGATAGCTGAGCCCGTTTTGCTCAAAACTAATGGTTCGGTCAAGAGCTCAGGCAAAGAAAGCGAACGCGGATCGATCAATTTAAAACGTTCATCATAGAATAGCTACTCGGGATCAAGACAAAGTACTGCTCATGTCCCGTTGTGATCGTTTTAAGATTGGGGGAAACTGTTTCTGGACTTTGTCCCACGTAAAAGTCGATCTCGCCATTTTGAACTTTCTTTTCGCTGATCGAAGGAAGGCCTTCGTCCAAAGTGAGTGTGACATTAGGATGGTCCTGCATAAAATTGGGTACGAATAATGGTAGGATAAATGAGCCCATTGACGGTAAAACACCGACTTTGATAGTGACTTCATTATTATTATTGTATTGAGTTAGTTTTTGGTGAAAATCAACTTTTTCTTGGTTGATTTTTTCCAAATATTGATAATATAATTTGCCCGCTTCGGTCAACTGCAAGTGTGCACTGTGACGGTTGATAAGTTCAACATTAAGCTCCCTTTCTTTTCTTTTTACTAATTGGGTGAGATAGGGTTGGGAGATATATAGTTGCTGAGCAGCTTTTGTGAAGTTGCCGTACCTGAGTAACATGTCTAGATATTGCAGTATTAAAGCAGGATCTTTAGCAGGCATAATGAGCACTCCTTTGTAATAACATTTTTGTTATAATTCAATAGTAAAATAAACACTTCACAAATACAACCCTGTTAGTTAAACTAAAGTTGTACTGTTAGGTAGCTGATTTAAGTTTTATGTAAATCTTTATTTAACAACATAGATAACGCTAACATTTTTAAATCGTGTTAGAGGAAGATGGGTTTTGTTTTCTTTTTAGACGAATATCTGACAAAAAATAAGAAATAATTCACATTAATTTCGGCTTAAAACGAGCAATCAATGTCAAGTTTGTCGGATATTAGAAAAAAGCAGGTTTTGAATAATAAGAAATGGGGTAGATCAGATGAAGGATCATGTGGACAAGGTCAATTTTAAACCAGGAACATATTCAGTAACTGCAGCAGGTCATAATGGCCAGGTCCCAATGAAAGTTACTTTCTCAGAAAACAGGATCGAGAATATCGATATTGATACAAGAGGAGAAACCGCAGGGATCGCTGATACAGTCTGGCAACGAATGCCAGAACAGATTATTTCTGGACAGACACTCAATGTTGACGCAGTGTCCGGAGCTTCAGATACAAGTCGCGGTGTTTTGAATGGAGTTGCAGATGCGGTTTCACTGGCAGGCGCTGATCCGAATGTTTTGAAGAAACGCCCCAAACCTGATAAAGGTGAGATCAAAGGGACTGTCGAATATAGCACTGATGTTGTTATCATTGGCGGTGGCGGAACTGGTTTAAGTGCCGCAGCAACTTCAGTTCAAGCTGGTAAAAAGACGATCTTAGTGGAAAAATTTCCAGCTGTTGGTGGAAATACGATTCGGACAGGCGGTCCGATGAATGCCGCTGACCCTGAATGGCAGAATACTTTCGATGCATTGCCAGGTGAAGCTGCAACGCTGAAGAACTTAATGGAAACACCAGATGAAAAGATTGACCCCGAGTATTTGGATGATTTTCATGAACTTCAAGTTCAATTAAAAGAATACTTGGATAGCGGCGAACATTTCTTATTTGATTCCAAGTTACTGCACGAAATTCAAACATATCTTGGCGGTAAGCGGACTGATTTGAATGGTGCTGAGATCCATGGTGATTACACCTTAGTTAAAACTTTGGTCGATAATGCCTTGAAGTCTGTTAGCTGGCTTCAAAGTATCGGTGTTCGTTTTGACCCTAATGAAGTTACTATGCCTGTTGGGGCTAAATGGCGTCGGGGACATAAACCTTTGGAGAATCAAGGCTTTGAATATATTTCAAATCTACAAAGATATGTTAAAGAACAAGGCGGTCAGATAATTACCGACACACGGGTGAAAAAATTACTGAAAGAAAATAATCAGATAGTTGGTTTAGAAGCAACCAACGCTGATGGACAACAAGTGATCGTGCATGCCAATGCTGTGATCTTGGCCTCAGGTGGTTTTGCTGCCAATACTAAGATGGTGCAAAAGTATAACACTTATTGGACTAAAGTTGATGACGACATTGCGACGTCAAATTCTCCAGCTATCACAGGTGATGGTATTAAACTGGGGACGGATGTTGGTGCTGATTTAGTTGGCATGGGATTTTCACAAATGATGCCTGTGTCGGATCCAGTAACTGGTGAACTATTTAGCGGCTTACAAGTTCCGCCAGCAAATTTTGTGATGGTCAACAATAAGGGTGATCGTTTTGTTGATGAGTATGAAAGTCGCGATGTTTTATCGCAGGCTGCAATCGATAACGGCAGCTTATTTTACTTGATTGCTGATGAAAATATCAAGGGTACCGCGTATAATACCAGTCAAGAAAAAATCAACGAACAAGTTGAGGCTGGTACATTATTCAAAGATGATACTTTAGAAGGTTTAGCTAAGCAGATCAAAATTGACCCAACAGAATTAGTTACTACGATCACGAAGTATAATTCATATGTTGATGCTGGTCATGATCCGGAGTTTGGTAAGGATGTCTTTGATTTGAAAGTTGAAAAAGCACCTTTCTATGCTACACCGCGAAAGCCAGCTTTGCACCATACAATGGGCGGCTTAAAAATAGATTCATCTGCTCATGTTTTGGATACAAGTGGGCAACCGATCTCTGGACTATATGCAGCTGGAGAAGTTGCTGGTGGTCTTCACGCTGGTAACCGTTTAGGCGGTAATTCGTTAGCAGATATTTTTACTTTTGGTCGGATAGCTGCTCAAACAGCCGCAAAAGAGCATCAAGAAAATATCACTGACGCTACGACCTCACCAAGTCAAGTTTGATATTAAAGTAATTAGTTTATCACAGGCAGCCTGAATGTATTTTTTATTATTTAGGCTGTTTTTGTGTGGTTTTTTTATGATCCTCTCAGGTCTTTTTAAGTATTGTATGCGCGATGCAAGGGGTATAATGAATATTAAAATAATTCATACAGGAGGCTGTCTAACATTGAAATTAACGATTTCTGAGATTTCCAGTGAAGCAACACATATACCTTTAAAGCATCCATTTGTGACGGCTAAGCACACAGTTAATGATATTGCGGCGATCGGCGTAACGATTCGCTTGAGTAACGGGCTAGAAGGACACGGAGCTGCTACTGCTAATGAGGTTGTAACAGGTGATACTTTAGAGTCTGCACTGATCGTGATCAATGATGTGCTGAAGCCGCAACTATTGAATCAGGATTTTACAGCTTGGGAAGCACTATTGGCAAAACTACATGGTACGATCAAAAATAATGGTCCAGCTAAGGCAGCCTACGAGATCGCTTTGTATGATTTAAGGGCACAACTTTTCAAAGTGCCACTTTATCAGTATTTAGGCGGGGATGACGATCAAATTGCAACAGACTTTACGATTGGGATCGGTGAACCAGAAGCGATGGTTAAAGAAGCCGTTGAAAAAGAAAAAGCGGGCTTTAAGGCACTTAAAATCAAAGTTGGTGGAACTAATATCGTTCAAGAAACCGAGCGGATCCAGCAAATAGCTAAGGCTACTAAAAAGACGACACGGTTGCGGATCGATGCTAATCAAGCCTGGAACGCTAAGAGGAGTTTAGCATTGATAGGTCAGTTGAATAATTTGGCTGACCGAATAGATTTTATTGAGCAACCGGTTGATGCGCATGACATCGAAGGACTCAAACGTGTTACCGATAATTCTCCATTACCGATCATGGCTGACGAAAGTGTTTTTTCACCAAAGGATGCCTTAAACCTATTGCAACAGCACGCTTGTGACTATATTAATATTAAATTGATGAAAACTGGTGGGCTTTCTCAGGCAGAGGAGATCAACCATTTATGCGAACTCTATGGAGTTAATTGCATAATCGGCTGCATGATCGAGTCTGTCAGCGGGATCGCCGCCGCTGCTAGTTTTGCCGCTGCTCATCGAAACGTCAAATTTGCCGATTTGGATTCTGTTTTTATGGCGGATATGTCCGCTGCTGTACAACCATATTCTTTGATAAGAGATACTTTTATTTTGAAAAACCATCCGGGCTTGGGCTTTGTTTAAAGCATGATAACTTCGAAATTAACAATTGATATACTATAAACAAAAAACTACGTTAACAAAAATCGTTAAGCGTAGTTTTTTACATTTAGAAAATTGCTTAGTTGTTAAGTGTTAATGGAATTGCATCCCGCCATCGACTTCGATCGTTTGACCAGTAATATAGTTTGAATCTGGTCCAGCTAAGAATGAAACGGCAGCAGCTACATCTTCCGGTTCGGAAAGACGCTTTAAAGCAATATCTTTCGCGAATGTTTGCATGCCCCAGTCATCATCTTTACCAGCATTTTTTCCAACTTGATGAGCAATGTCAAACATCATAGGTGTTTTTACGATCCCAGGAGCGTATGCGTTGACCGTAATATTTTCGCTTGCTAAGTCACGGGCTGCCACTTGAGTCAAGCCGCGTACGGCAAACTTTGTACTACTATATAATGAAAGATTAGGATTACCCACCACGCCAGCTTGTGAAGTTGCGTTGATGATCTTGCCTCCATTTTCATTTTTTCTGAATTGTTCAATGGCTGCTTGAATTCCCCAAATATCACCAGCTACATTAATATGGTAAACTTTGTCAAAGGATTCGGGAGTGATCGTTTCGATCGGAGTTGTTGGTCCAAGCCCCGCATTATTAACCAAAACATCAAGCCTGCCCAATTTTTCAACGACTTCTTTGACACCAGCAAAGAAGTTTTCACGGTCAGAGACGTCTAACTTGACGGCAATAGCAGACCCACCATTCTTTTCGATGTCGGCGGCAACTTCACTGCCTTTTTCTTTATTTAAATCAGCAATCGCAACGGCAAAGCCATCTTGACTTAAACGACGAGAAATTGCTTCCCCGATTCCTTGTGCTCCACCAGTGATCATTGCAACTTTTTTTGTCATGTTAAACCCTCCAAAGAATAATATTGAACCGCTTTCATTATAACGTATATGTTTTTTTAAATATATAGTTTGTTAGACATAAAAAAATCCCTCGCTAATTAAGCGTGGTTCTAATTATCACGAGAGATCGTGCTTAAATGTGGAAAGTTGTTAAATTAGTTTTGCATTTTCAAGTAGTTCTCCGAGCCAAGTCCCTTTAACTTTCTTGAGACCTTGATGCTTAATAAAACCAGGAATTGGCAGTTCGCTGTCAGTTAATTTTTGTTTGTCGTTCAAATAATACATTGATTTGAGAAGCTCGCGGATATCGTAGATGGAGTTGAAAACTTCAGGTACGCCGCGTTCAACATTTAACAAAGTATACACTGACTCCATGGCTGTCCTAATGGAATATTCTGTCGTAAAAACTGTGTCATGTGTCGGAGATTCAGCAAAGTTGCCAATGAAGGCCAAATTCTTTGAACCTGTTGGAACAATATCTGGACGGTCTCCCTTAACTCGCGGCATAAAATACGAAGTGATAAATGGCATATAAACAGGGTTAGTGTTGATTGAGTCTTGTTGAGCAAGTTTACTGATTAAGGCTTCTGGAACACCCAGGTGGTAAAGCCATTCCTCCGTGATCTCTTCACCAGTGCAATCTTCAATGTTTTTCTTGATATAGTTTCCTTGTGTATTGGAATACAAGCCATAAATCCATACGATAGTCTCATTTTCATTTTGCGATTTAAAATGCGGTTGCCGGTGAATGCAAAAGCTCATCATCCAATTCGAATCTTTGATCGTGATGATCCCGCCGGTATTGACTTTACCATCATGAAGGTCTCGTTTTGTTAAATGTTCAATGTAGGGTTCCACTGCGGGGTTTTTGACAGTAGCAGTTGCTGAAATGTACCAAGACTTTTTTGGAAGATTCTTGTAAAAGACTTTTGGATGACCGAAATCAGCAGATTGTTCTGCTAAGTTTTCCCATAATTCCCAACTTGGGCCAGGTTTTGATGTTGTTGGTGCAGGAGTATGGTGATCACCGTAAGTTGAACTTTCCGTAATAGAACCGTTTGTAACAAAGACGATATCATTATCAGTTAATTGAATTTCTTGTGGAGTATCATCGACGGTCAGTAATAATTTTTGCGCATGTTTTTCACCATTGTTAGTATTGACGATCACATTGTTAACGATTGTATTAAATTGAAAATCCACGCCATGTTTTTCAAGATATTTTACGAGCGGTAAAGTCATTGATTCATACTGATTATATTTGTTGAACTTTAAAGCGGTGAAATCAGGTAAACCATCAATGTGATGAATAAAACGCATGCAGTAACGACGCATTTCAACGACTGAATGCCATTTTTCGAAAGCAAACATGGTCGACCAATAATACCAAAAATTGCTGGTAAAGAATTCATCCGAAAAGTATTCTTCGATGGTTTTGTTGCTCAAACTATCTTCAGGTGTCATGATCAGTTTGACGATTTCTTTAGAAGTTTTACCTAAGGTATATTGCCCATCATCTGGAACTTCATTACCACGTGAATAAATCATGCGACAATTCGAGGAATTGGGGTCATCTTTATCCAACCAGTAGTATTCATCGAGGTATGAAGCGCCTGGAATCTCTAATGAAGGAATCGAGCTATACATATCCCACATACATTCAAAGTGGTTTTCCATTTCACGGCCTCCGCGAGTAACAAATCCAATGTCAGGTTTCTTTGTGCCGTCTAAAGAACCGCCTGCAACTGGTAATTCTTCTAAGATGTGGATGTGCTTACCTGGCATTTGTGCGTCACGAACAAGGAAAACGCCAGCTGCTAAACCCGCTAAACCGCCGCCAACGATATAGGCAGATTTTTGGTCTACGCCTGCAGGTTTACGTGCATGTACTAGAGCTTCGTAGTTTCCATTTGAATGATACATATAAAATGCCCCTTTCTATTATCACTATTCAAAATCCATTATAGCTTTATATTGTATATTTTTCAAATAAAGCTCCTGCGAAAGTATTAATTTAAGAAAAACTAAATTTTAGGAATAAAACATCCATCTGGATCTGAGAAAAAATACAAAGGTATAAGCTAATTTAGACTAATAATGGTATAACTGAGCTTAGTGGTTTTGAATTGAGGTTAGAAATCAGAGCAGCAATTGATCAATAATAAGAGTCATGACAAGATAAAAAAATAGAACTCAGAAAATAGTTTTTGAGTTCTGTTTCCTTATTTTAGAAAAATTATTTAATGTTCGGTTAACCATGAACTTAGCAAGTTAATGTATTCATCGTGGTGTTCAACAAACGGCATATGGCGACTGTTTTGGAATAACTTCCATTGAGCATTGGACAAATGATCATACATAGTTTTAGCAATTAACGGTGTACATAAGTCATCTGTACCATTAGTGATCAAAGTCGGAATTTTGATCTCAGCTAGTCTGTCAGTATATTCGTAGTTACGCAAAGTGCCGGTCGGAGTGTATTCATTTGGACCCCAAGCGGTCATGTAAGATTGTTCCCCATTGATTTTTGCCCTTTTTAAAGGCTCAGGTGAATCTTTGGTGACTGGAGCCGCCGCATGTAAAGCCATGTAGTGGGCATTGGCAGCTAAATAAGCAGGTTCTGAATAGTTTCCCGTTTTTTCAGCAACAACTATGGCTTCCTGTTCGGCTTGAGGCAAATATTTGATTAGCCGATGTTGTTCACTAGCCCATAGTTTTGCTGAAGATAAAGTACTTGATAAAATCAGGCTTTGCACTCCTTGCGGTTTTTTTTCCAATAAATACATTAGCGCTAACATGCCGCCAAAAGATTGTCCTAATAAATGAACGTGATCAAGGTGCAAGTAACTGCGCAATTCAGTTAATTCATCAAGCCAAGTTTGTGCTTGCCAAAGTTCTGGTTGATCTGGGGCAGAAGACTGACCGCAACCTAACTGGTCATACATAACTAATTGGAAACCTTCTTGTGCCAAGTCATCAAGCATTTCAAAATAATTATGGGAAGAGCCTGGCCCGCCGTGTAGTAATATTAACGGTGCTGTATTTTTTTTTGCTTCACCAACAATGCGAAAATAAGTTTGATAGTCGTGAAATGGCATATAACCTTCAGTGATCTTCATTGTGGCTCATCACTCCTTTTAACTCTATTATATATTTTTCTTTCTAAAATAAAATGACCCAGGTTTTTAATCCAAATCTGAGTCATTATTGATACTTATTATTGTTTGCTAAAGTTATGGTTGGTAAATGAGAGTATCAGCTTTCCCCGAACGGCAAATTTTCTTTCAACTGTATATTCTTGACGTCTGTCGGTATTTTCTAATTCATTTGGAGTGAAGATCAACTCACTGTCGTGTCGAACCGAACGATAGATCGAGTAAAGGACTAATAAACAAACTAGTGTTAACGGCAAACCAGCCATTACAGACATAGTTTGAATAACCTGGAAGCCGCCTACAAGAACTAAACTAAAGGCGAAGAACAAAAAGACAAAGACCCAGCTCATCCGATTGAAACGACTAGGTTCTTTACCGTACAAGGGTGTACTTGTAAATGAAGAAAGTACATAAGCGGCTCCAGAAATAGTAGTCGCCAATAAAATAAAGCAAGAAATAGCATAAAAAATCAACATGACCTTCTTGAATGGTAAGGTCGAGATCAAAGCCACGATCACGTCTGCTTGACTATGGTGATTTAAAATAGAAACAAGGTCAACTGTTCCAGTTTTTTGCAACCATAGACCATATCCACCCAAAACGGCATGAAACATTAAACAACCAGTGACGCCATAGGCTAGCATGCCAAATAGTATTTGCCGGATAGTTCTTCCGCGTGAAATACGTGAGATAAAAGTTCCCATTAATGGCATGAATGTTAGCCACCAGCCCCAATAGAAAATAGTATCTTGTTGAGTTGGACTAGGCTTAATGTTAACAGAAAGTGGTATGAATTTTTGCACCAGAACACCTAAACTTTTACCGAAGTCAATTATTAGATCATGAGTTGGACCGACAAATAAAATTACGATCAAAAATACAATAGCCAAATAAATATGAGCCATGCTTAAACGGTCGATCCCACCATTTAACCCCTTATAAACTGTTAATCCAAGAAGAACAAAGAGAAGTGAAAAAATTCCTAACTGCAGCCAAATGTTATTGGGGAGAGCAGTGACAGCAGAAAAGACAGTCGAAGTCCGTGGGACCTCCATTCCGATCGATGAGCCTAAACCGCCGATGATCCCGATCACAACCAGGAAGTCAATGATGGTCCGACTTATTTTTTTAGTGTTACTGTTTCCTTGTAAGAAAGAAAAATTATCACTCAGTTTTTGTGTTGGCTTGTTTTTTCTGTAGGTCACATAACCAATTAAGATCGCTGCTGGAGCAAACATCATCCACGCCATTGGTCCCCAGTTAAATTGAGATAAAGCGCTTGAAGCTACATAAGCTGAATCCGAGTAAGGCTTCAAACCAAAGGGCGGTGTTTGGATAAACTCAAGTGGGTCGGTGATACTTAACATCATAATACTGGCATCGATCCCAGTTGCAAAAACCATGGAGCCCCATTTGAAATTACTATATACAGGTTTGTCATTGGGTTTACCAAGTTTGATATTACCGTAACGGCTACATGCAAGCCACAATAAGAAGACAAAATTGATAATGAAAACTAAAAGGTAGAGCCAACCAAACCTAATGTTGATCCAACTTAAGATGCGAGCCAATGGCTTTTGTAAACGGTGGCCGCCAAACATTAAGAACAGGGCAGTCAGCCCGAACAAACCAACAACGGGTAGAAAAATGTGTTTATCTATAGCTTTGTGTGATAAAATAATAAATCCTCCTTAGGAAAATAACAAAGTGGAGAAGCCCGGGGTAAAAGGCGAGCACTAACGGGCTTTCATGCTATATCGCGGTGTGAAAGATAGCTAGGCACAACCTTTAGTAATTTGCTAAATAGTTTAATTATTTATTTCGCATTCGCACAGTTTTGGATACACAAATAGCGTTGCAACATCCGTCCACTGACAACTTGCAACAACGCTATTGCAACAAATTGCCGAGCTTCATCCGTAAATGAATTTCGTTTTCATTATACATCGTTAAATGTTTTTGTTAAGGGATAATAAGAAATAAGTGATGGATTATTGCAAAAAAGCGTTTTCTTCTTGAATTTGCTTAATAAATGAACAGAGTTATTGCTTTTTCACCCTAATATTTGTTACAACATAACTGGGGAAAGAAATTCCCCAGATCATCTAAGGAGGACTTTTTATGCGCGACGTAAGAGGATTACCAAATGAAGATGTTAGAAGAAAAATCGCTGAAAGCAATGTAAGTGAATACTATGTGGCAGATATGCTTGGTTTAAGTTTTAGCGGTTTTGCAACTCTGTTAGCGCAACCGTTGAGTCCGCAAGATCGTGAAACTGTATTAGACGCTATTCGTGAAGCAAAAAAGTCAACTGTGGTCAATGTTTAGGAATCAAATAAAATAGAATACTGATTTGAGAAGAGAGCTCCCTTTTGTAAATGACAAAGGGGGGCATTTTTGTTTTGGCGTCATGTAATATAGTTGGTTGGTGAGTAGTTTATCAGCTGTGAAATTTTTGAATGGTGCATCATGCTAAAATAATTATTACTTTTTTGCTATCTTCCCATGATATTCTAAGTGAAATATTGTAAAGTAGAATTAAATACTAATAGCGGTAAAGACAGGTGAATATTATGAGTGATTATATTAAAGATATCCGTGGCAAGGTTGGACACATGCCTATTATTTTAAATGCTGTGGCAGGTGTAGTGGTGAATGATGAACACAAGATATTATTACAGGAACGGACAGATACACACAATTGGAGCCTTCCTGGCGGGTACATGGAATATGGGGAAACTTTTTTAGAAACTTTAAATCGAGAAATGAAAGAAGATAGTGGCCTCAAGGTAGAAGTGGTCGATATGATCGGTACTTTTGAGCAAGGATTTACTACTTATCCCAATGGTGACCAAGCCCAAGTGATCAGTAGATTATATCTGGTTGAACCTGCTGGAGGATCATTATTAAAGGAACAAACAGATGAAACGTTGAGTTTAAAATATTTTTCATTTAGTGACCTGCCTCCGTTATTGAATCAACAAAATATGGATATGATCAAAGCGGCAGCAAAATATTTTCACGAAGAGTTCTAATGATACTTTAAAGCAAGTGATTCAAAGAAAGATAGGCGTATGAGATAAAAATGGTAAAAAAGGGACAACTGGCTCAATGGCAAAAGAATATGTATGCACTCTGGTTAGGAAATTTTGCGACTGGGGCAGGCTCAAGCATGAGTTTGCCTTTCTTACCTTTGTTTGTCAGTACTTTAGGAAATTTTCCCAAGTGGGAATTAACTTTATATGCAGGCCTTGCTTTTTCCAGTACATTCTTAAGTCAAGCGATAGTTTCGCCGTTGTGGGGAAAACTAGCTGATAAGACTGGACGTAAACCAATGTTGCTGCGTGCTGCGATCGGAATGACAATTACTGCAACTTTGACCGGTTTCTCGACAAATGTATGGATGCTGATTGCGTTAAGGTTGATTCAAGGTGCCTTTTCAGGATATATAAATAATGCATATGCACTGATCGCCAGTGAAGTTCCTCGGGAATACAGTGGGAAAACGATGGGAACTTTGACGACCGGTGCCGTTGGCGGACAACTGGTAGGGCCAGTTTTTGGCGGAATAATTGCTGGTGCGTTGGGCTATCGGATCCCGTTTTTTATTTTTGGAGCTTTAATGTTGATCGCTACTTTAGTGACACTTTTTGGTGTGAAAGAAAACTTTACTCCTATTAAAAAAGATAGTCAGCAGGCCGGACAAAGCGCTTTTGCAGGAATCAAAAATATTCACATTGTGTGGGCGATGTTTGTCTCATCGATGTTGATTCAGGCGGCCACCAATTCATTCAATCCGATCATCAGCTTGTTTGTTAGGCAATTGATGCATGGAAACGGAAATGTTGCTTTTGCCAGTGGGATCGTGGCTGCTTTACCCGGAATTGCTACACTGCTTGCTGCACCGCGATTAGGGCAGTTGAGCGACCATATTGGGGCGAAAAAAGTATTGATTGCTGGGTTGGTATTATCAGGAGCTTTATTTTTCCCAATGTACTTTGTTCAAACGGTTGTTGTATTAGGCGTTTTACGTTTCTTTGTCGGAATTGCCGACGCAGCTTTAATGCCTGTGACTCAAACGGTTATGTCATTAAATACACCGCCGAGCTCAGTTAGTCGGATCTTTAGTTATAATCAGTCATTTCAAGCTATCGGCTCAGTGATCGGTCCCATGTTAGCATCTGGAGTTGCTGGTATTTTGGACTATCGGTATGTTTTCATCATGACGACATTTTTGGTATTGATCAATCTGGGAGTAGTTACTTGGGCGTACCGTAAAGATCGTAAATAAGTTAGTACTTGAAAATCGGTATTCACAGTTTTGGTTTTTATTTATTAGGCTCCGAAGTTCAAATAATTTTGCATAGTTAATTTGAATCTTATAGTGTCAAGAATGTACTATAGGGCCTGAGTTTGATAATACTTGTTGTTTCTCACTTTTCTTTGCCCTGTTTCACGGAAGGATGGATCTGAGAATGAAAAAGAAGTTAATTTTGTTTGATGTTGATGGAACTTTAGTAGATAGCTATCCGTACTATGAAAAGATAATGTTAGCTGCTTTACCAAAATTTGGTGTAAACCCAAGCCAGGCTCAGTTGAGTCGCGCGTTTACTATGACTGCCAAACAGGAAGTTGAGTATTTTAAGATCCCAGTAGGTCGGTTGGATGAATGGTTTGCTGAATATGATGCGATCGCGCAGAAAGTTGAACTTCAACCAGAAGCATATCCTGGAGTAGACAGGATGTTCGATCACCTACTGGCTGCACCTGATGTCAAATTAGGGATCGTTACTTCACGGATCACTGCAGATGCACAAGAAAACTTGCAGTCTTTTTGGTGGTTCAAAAAAATGTCATTGATCGTTACTTCTAGTGATACTAAGCATCCTAAACCTTCTGCGGAACCTCTGCAGTTTGCCTTAAATACATTAGGATATCAAGCAGAAGATGCCTTTTATATTGGTGATGCTGATACGGATGAAAGCTCCGCTATTAAAGCAAAAGTAACGTTTGGCGGTGCTCTTTGGGGTACAGGTACCAGAGATAATTTTAAATCGGAACCATTATTATTGGATTCACCAGAAGACGTGATAATGATCGTGTGAAAATAGTATCAAAAAATAACGGTTTGGTGAAGAATTGACGAAAAAACGTAACAGTTGAGTCCTAGTTGAATGAAATAACATTTAGAAATTATGTACGGCAGATTTCTAAATGTTATTTTTGTGGAACTTAGCAGAAAATAGTTGACATGCAGCTCAGCTTTATTAGAAAATGGTTGTATATAAATTAACATACGATTAAAAACGATTCGAGAATTTGAAAGGAAGGTTATGAATGACAAAGGCGCAAGAATACGTTGCAACCGTTAAGGAAGCAATTCAACGACGTGATCCAGAACAGACTGAATTTCAAGAGGCAGTTTTTGCTGTGTTGGATTCACTGATTCCGGTGCTGGACAAACATCCAGAATATATTAAGGCCAACTTACTGGAAAGGATGGTTGAACCGGAACGAGTGATCGAATTTCGTGTTCCTTGGCAAGATGATGCAGGAAATTATCAAGTTAACCGTGGTTATCGAGTGCAGTTTAATTCAGCCATTGGCCCGTATAAGGGGGGATTACGTTTCCATCCCAGCGTGAATTTAAGTACAGTCAAGTTTTTAGGATTTGAACAGATCTTTAAGAATAGTTTGACTGGTTTACCGATCGGAGGCGGTAAAGGCGGAAGCGACTTTGATCCTAAAGGAAAATCTGACAGTGAAGTTATGCGTTTTTGCCAAAGCTTTATGACAGAATTAGCTCGTCATATCGGTCCAGATCTGGATGTACCTGCAGGGGACATTGGTGTTGGCGGACGTGAAGTTGGCTACTTGTTTGGTGCCTATAAACGGTTACGAGGTTTTGAAAATGGTGTCTTAACTGGCAAGGGACTGACTTTTGGCGGCAGTGCTGCACGAGTAGAGGCAACGGGTTATGGTTTGTTATATTACACTCAGTCAATGCTTGACGCACATAATGATAGTCTGAAAGGCAAGAAGATCAAAATTTCAGGTTCAGGAAACGTAGCTTTGTATGCTTTGCAAAAGGCAAATGAGTTAGGTGCTAAGGTTATCACGGTATCCGATTCCGACGGCTTTATTTATGATCCTGATGGTATTGATTATTCAGCTGTCAAGGAGATCAAAGAAATTGAACGCGGACGCATCAAAGAATACGCCCAAAAAGTTTCAACAGCACATTACATGGAAGGCTCTGTCTGGAATTATGACATTGATTACGATGTTGCTTTGCCATGTGCTACACAAAATGAGATCGATCAAAAACAAGCAGAATTAATGGTCAAAGATCATGTTAAGTATATCTGTGAGGGAGCTAATATGCCAAGTATGCCTGAAGCAATCAAGACCTACAATGAAAATAATATCTATTATGGTCCTGCAAAAGCGGCTAATGCAGGTGGTGTAGCTGTTTCAGCGTTAGAAATGAGTCAGAACAGTGAACGCTTGTCATGGAGCTTTGATCAGGTCAATAATAAACTTGAAACTATCATGCATTACATCTTTAGTAAATCAGAAACAGCCGCTAAAGAATATGGTGTAGAAGGTAATTATCAAGCTGGTGCTAACATTGCTGGTTTTGAAAAAGTTGCGACAGCGATGATGGCCCAAGGATTGGTTTAATTAAAATTATATATATCCTGAATTATTCATCCCCGATTTAAAATTGAAGTGCAACACTTG
>NZ_AZFI01000080.1 GCF_001435755.1 Ligilactobacillus acidipiscis DSM 15836
TTAAATTTTACAATCTGCCTTCAACCACGAGAGCGTTTTCTTAGTAGTATATTTGTTAGTATCAGTTTTAATAGTTAGCATTCCCCCACTGACCGTAGCAGACACAAGGTCTTCCTTTTTGATCACAACATTTCTATCAGCGAGCTCAATACTAAGCATATCATTGACCTGCTTGTTTTTCTTATTATCACCTGATTCAGCATGAACTTCTTGAACGTGAAGTGTTTTCAATGCCTTACTTAAAGCTTGATCTATCCGCTCTTGCTCAAAAGGTTTTAAAACATAATCCAGTGCATCAACATTGAAACCTCGAACAGCATAATTATCATATGCCGTAGCAAAGATTATTAGTGGAGAATATGATAACTGCTTCAGTTCATCAGCTAATTCAAAGCCATTTTCCTCATTCAAAGAAATATCCAAAAAAATCAAGTCAATATGTTCTTTCAATAAAGATCCCTGCGCTTCTTTAACATCTTCTGCCTGAAAAATATCATATGATACATCGGTCAGTGTAGGACTCCGCTTGATCAAGTATTCTAATTCTCCCCGTGCCAAGGGCTCATCATCAACCAATAAAATCTTCATTATTCATTCGCCCCTTCCTGAAAATTTAGTGGAATAACCGTTTTAAAAATAGTCCCCTCAGAACCTGTTTTGATCTGTAATTTACTTTTAGTGCCGTATAAGCCTTGGAGACGTTGATTTAAGTTAAATAAAGCTGTCCCGCTGCCTTTGGATTCTGTGATCGGTTTTTCACCGACCATTTCTAACACTTTAGAATCAACACCATTGCCATTGTCTTGAGCAATGATCTCAAAATAATTATCATCTACCTGCTGAATTTGCAGTGTGATCTTATTATCCCTTTTCTTATTGCCAAATGCATGCCGCACTGCATTTTCGACAAATATTTGCAAACAAAATGATGGCAATAAAATATTATTCGATACCGAGACATCGTAAACCAGCTCAAACTTATTTGGAAAACGCATTTTTTCAATACTCATATATGCATCCACGTGTTTCTTTTCTTGCTCTAAGGTAATTTCTTTTTCCTGTCCATTTTGCAAACTCGAACGGAAAAAAGCACTAAGCTGCATTAATGCTTCGTGGGCTTTATCAACATCAACCCGCATTAATGCACCAATGGTATTGATAGCATTAAAGAAAAAGTGGGGATTGATTTGAACTTGCAAGGCTTTGATCTCAGCTTCGTTCAACAAACTTATTTGTTCTTCGGCAATCCCAATTGCCAATTGCCCAGAAAAAATCAGAGCTAAACCATTGACCAAATTCTCTTCAAGCACTGTCATTTTACTCCGCTCCTTGAAATAAAACTTCAAAGCTCCGACAGTCTTTTCATTTACTCGTAAAGGCAAAACGATTGCAGCTTTCAATGGACAATCCGCAACTGGACACCCAATTTCTTTTTGGCTAAACGCGAGCTTCTCTTCTCCTTTAGCAATTACACTTTTGGAAAGATCGGTCAGTACTGGTTCTCCGGCAATATGATGATCTGAACCAGCTCCGACATGAGCCAAGACATTCTCAGTATCTGTCAGTCCAACTGCATCAAAATTTGTATAAGCCTTGATTATCTGACAAACATGCAAGGCTGAATCAAAATTTAAGCCATTCCGAAAATAAGGCAATGTTTTATTCGTTAATTCCAATACATCTTTGGTTTGAACAGCCCGCAGCTGTCTTTCGTTAGATAAATATGTTTTCAATATTTCCATAAATAAACAGGCACCGATCGTATTTAATAAGACCATCGGAACAAAAATCAGTTTTACCAGCCCAAGTCCATGAAATGCAAAAATAAAAAGCATTTGGATGAGTTCAGCTGAAAAGGACAATATCACCACCCAAGGCGTTGAAGGATATAACTTATCTTCCTTGACCTTATCTCCTAAAATACCGATCAAAAAACCAATTAAAATTGAACTAATGATATAGAAGTAGTCTGAAAAGCCACCGAAAATGACCCGATGCAAACCACCAACTAGGCCAACCAGCAAACCAACATAGGGCCCCCCAGTCAAACTGGCTGAAGTAATCACTAGCATCCGCATATTAGCGATTGAATCAGATTGTGGTAAGCCGGTAATGATCAAAGGCGTGATGACTTCTTTCGAATTAGTGATCTCAACACCTGTTAAATTAGCTATCACAACAAATAACGAAAAAATAACAGTCAACCATAGTTGTGTTTTTAAAGTTCTTTTTTCTAATAATCCCCTGAAAAAGCGGGTATTCACTAACAGAAATGCCAATACCATGATGATGCCTAGCCTTTCTGCCAGCAATATCAGCAGATTAAACATTTTTTTACCTCCAAATACTATACCTTTCCAATTATATTATTGCATTAATACTTTTGAAAGCATCGTTAGCACAGCTCAATTGCAAAATTTGCCAGCCTAACAACAAAAATTACCTAGTAAAAAAATAAACGCCCCCTTTTCTCATATAATGAAAAGAGACCGTTTATCTTATTGATCAAAAGTATTACTTATTGTTCTTCTTCAACTTGATTCTTGATGCTGGTATTATTCAAGAAAATATTTAAAATAACTGCCGTAAAACTACCAACAACCATCCCATTACCAAGGATCGTTTGTAATTCGGCCGGTAAAAATTGGAACAAAGCAGGTTGGGTCGTAACACCCAGTCCCAATCCAATCGAAACCGCCATGATCAGCAGGTTTTTATTATTCATTTCAATAGCAGCTAACATCTTGATCCCCTGAGCACCAACCATGCCAAACATTACTAACATTGCCCCGCCTAAAACGGAACTGGGGATCAAAGTGGCGATCGCACCAAACTTGGGGATCAATCCCAAAACTAACAAGAGTCCAGCTGAATAATAAACGGGACGTAATTTCTTGATACCAGAAAGTTGTACGATCCCCACGTTTTGAGAAAAAGTCGAATACGGGAAGGTATTAAAAATTCCGCCAAAAATTGCTGCTAAGCCCTCAGAACGATACCCACGCTTCATATCATCTGTGCTTAACTTTTGACCGGTGACATCAGCCAAAGCATAATAAACTCCCGTCGATTCGATCATACAAGTTAAAGCTGCTAATATCATTGTAGCGATCGAAGACCACTCAAATTTTGGAATGCCAAAATAAAAGGGGATCGGCAATTGGAACCAGTTGGCAGCACTAACTGGTGCAAAACCAACTGTGCCTAAAACAATAGCCAGTATCGTCCCTGCCAAGATGCCGACTAAAATTGAAATTTGTTTGAAAAAACCGCGGCCCCAAATATTGATCACAATAATAATCAAAGCAGTCGTAAAACCTAGGACCAAATTCACTGGAGCACCAAAGCTTTTAGCTGAAGCGTTGCCCCCTCCCAAATTTTGAAAAGCAACAGGGATCAATGTGAAACCGATCAATGTGATCAAAGAACCTGTAACTACCGGAGGAAAAAACCGCCGTAATTTTGCAAATGGACCAGAGATCAACATTATAAAAATACCAGCAGCAATAATACCGCCATACATGTATGACCAGCCAAAATTATTACCAATATTTTGCAAAGGAGCTACATACTCGACCGCACAGCCTAACACAACAGGCATTGCTATCCCAGTCCAAGGAGTCCTCTTCAACTGTAATAATGTTGCGATACCGCACATGAAAATGTCCATCGAGACCAAATATGTCATCTGTTGTGTACTAAAATGTAGTGCCCCACCGACCAACAATGGGACCAAAATATCTCCTGAGTACATTGCCAGCAAATGTTGCAGCCCCAAAATCAAATTCTTGGTGATCGATTTATCTGTATTTTCCACGCTTCCGTCTCCTTGTTCGATATTTACTAATTGATGTATAAATTTTATCACTACACAGCACAATTAACAACGCAAATCTGAAGTTTAAACAGTAATTTCTTTTTAATGTACGCTTTTTGTTGAAAGGGTTTTATTAAACATTGCGACCAACTACGTTTATAATATAATGTGAAAGATTTCACTGTGTCACAATTACAGAAAAGAGGCGTTTCAAATGACGCAGTCAAAAAATATCAACGTTAATTTTGCTAGAATTCCAACAACTATGCGCGCTTGGAAGGTTATGAATCAAGGCCCAATAGATTCTGACCCCAGTCCTTTACAACTTGTCACTACAGACGTTTTACCCCCTCATACGGGAGAAATCTTAGTTAGGGTATTAACTTGCGGTGTTTGTCGTACCGATCTGCATGTCACTGAAGGAGACCTTTTGGAACACAAAAAACATGTTACTCCTGGTCATGAGATCATCGGTGAAGTGTGTGCTTGCGGTCCAGAAACAGGTCGTTTCCAACTTGGTCAAAGGGTGGGGATCCCTTGGCTCAGACATACCTGTGGCAAATGTAATTTTTGTCGTTCGGGTCATGAAAACCTTTGCCCAAACTCAAAATATACTGGTTGGGACCACGATGGCGGATATGCTGAATACACCACAGTTGATGAGGCTTTTGCCTATAAAATCCCTGATTCATTTGAATCGACAACCGCAGCCCCCTTATTATGTGCAGGTATCATTGGCTACCATGCTTATGTCAAAGCAAATGTTCCTGCTGGTGGAACTTTAGGATTATACGGATTTGGCGGTTCAGCTCATATTATCGCAGAATTAGCATTAAAACAGGGAATTAAAGTCCATGTTTTGACTCGCGGAGAAAACGCACAAAAGTTGGCCCTTAAGCTTGGCGCCAGCTCAGCTGCGGGGGCTTACGATCAGCCTCCCGAACAATTAGACTCAGCGATCATTTTTGCTCCAGCTGGCGCGATCATCCCTAAAGCCTTAGAGGGATTGAAATCTGGGGGAACGTTAGCCTTAGCCGGGATCCATATGACTGATGTTCCACCATTAAATTACCAGCAACATCTTTTCCATGAAAAAATGATCACGAGTGTGGAAAGCAACACCAGGAAAAATGGCGAAGAGTTTCTCCGGCTCGCAAGTCGATTGAAAATTCATCCTGAAACAAGGCAATATTCTCTAAAACAGGCGCGAGAAGCCTTACGTTATTTGGCAATCGGTGATGTTAAAGGCGCTGGAGTCCTCAAAATAGCCGCAGACTAACTTCAAAAACACATTAAACTAAAGGTTGGCGCGAACCGTAATTTTTCTTACAGCTCACGCCAACCTTTCTTATTTTTAAATTAACTTACAGGATGTTTTAATGTTGAATCCCCTGGCTTCCAAGTCCGGTAACCTTGGTAATCAGCACAATGCAATAATTTTTGAGCATTTGCAACATGTTCATCAGAAGGAGGTTCGATTCCATCAAGGCGGTATTTAATACCCATTTCAGCATACTTATGCACGCCCATTGTATGATAAGGCAAAACCTCAAATTTTTCGACATTATGCAGTGTTTTAACAAAGTCGCTCGTCTCAGCCAAGAACTTGTCATTATCAGTGATCGTTGGGATCAAAACCTGTCTGACCCACATCGGTTTACCGATTTCAGAAAGATAACGAGCCAAATCTAGAATGTTGTCGTTAGGATACCCTGTCAACTTTCTATGCTCTTCAGAGTTGATATGTTTGATATCTAACAAGAGAATATCCGTCACGTCCAGTAACTTATTAAACTGGCTAAACCAAGGTTCGCGTCGAGTAAATGGTTGACCACAAGTATCCAAACAGGTGCTGATCCCTAATTTCTTACACTTAGTAAAAAGTTCAGTCGCAAACTCGATTTGCAATAAGATCTCACCGCCTGATAAAGTGATCCCACCTTTATCGCCCCAAAAATCTTTATAAGACAATGCTTGATTTAAAATCTCATCCGAGGTCATCTTAGTCCCAACATTTTTCTTCCAAGTATCAGGATTATGGCAAAACTTACACCGCATATTGCAACCTTGCATAAAGGCTACAAAACGGATCCCCGGTCCATCGACAGCACCGAAGGTTTCGATCGAATGAACGTAACCTTCGATTTGCCCGTCACGCATTGGCAATGGGCGCAAACGTGGATTTCTTTTTCTAGTTTTTCTTATTCTAGTTTCTGTACTCATAATCTCTCTCTTAACCCCCTGCTTCTAAATAACTGTACCTACAATTACATCGAAGTATGGAATGTTCTGGAAATAACGTCATCCTGTTGTTCCTTGGTCAGATCAGCAAAGTATACGCAGTAACCAGAAACACGAATTGTTAACGTTGGATATTTTTCTGGATGCTTCTGAGCATCGATCAATGTTTCACGCTTGAAGACATTGACGTTAATATGATGACCACTATTCTTCATGTAACCACCGATCATATTTACCAAAGTATCTTCTTGTTCATCTTCGACTTTACCAAGTGTTGTTGGTGTTACAGCAAATGTGTTGGAAATACCATCTGTAGCATACTTATAAGGGATCTTAGCAACAGAAAGCAAGGAAGCTAAAGCACCTGAAATATCTGCACCATATGCTGGGTTAGCGCCTGGAGCAAATGGTTCGCCCTTTTTACGTCCGTTAGGAGTAGCACCGGTATTTTTACCGTAAACAACGTTTGAAGTAATTGTTAGAGCAGAAGTTGACAATTGGGCATCCTTATACAAATGATGCGTGTTCATCTTCTCATACATTGTTTTAACTAACCATGTCACGATCTTATCAGCACGATCATCATTGTTACCATAACGTGGAAATTCATTATCTGCCTTAAATCCAACTGTCAAGCCGTCTTCGTTACGAATAGCTTTCACATGACCATATTTAATAGCTGAGATCGAGTCAGCGGCAACTGACAAGCCCGAAAGACCTGTAGCAAAGGTATAATCTAAGTCCGTATTCTTCAATGCTAACTGTGCAGATTCATAATAATACTTGTCATGCATGTAATGGATAATATTTAATGCATTAACATACACATCAGCTAGCCAGTCCATCATGTTATCTAATTTACTCATGAATTCATCATAATCAATATATTCTGAATTCATTTTCCGTAATTCAGGACCAACTTGTTGTCCAGTGATCTCATCACGACCCTCATTCAAGGCATAAAGGACAGTCTTAGCCAAATTAGCACGAGCACCAAAGAATTGTACGCCAGAATCAATTGGTTGTGCGGAAACACAGCAAGCAATACCATAGTAATCTGTGCCCCATTGTCTCTTCATTAAATCATCATTTTCATATTGAATTGTTGAACTTTCAATAGAAACACTCGAAGCATAGCGCTTGAATGGCATAGGCAAATTATCCGACCAGAGCAAAGTAATATTTGGTTCAGGAGCAGCACCCATATTATGCAAAGTATTCAAGAAACGGTAAGCTGTCTTAGTTACATGGTAACGCCCATCTAACCCCGTTCCTGCCAATGACAATGTAGCCCAAATTGGATCACCAGTAAACAATGAGTTGTATTCTGGAGTCCGCATGAAGAAGACCATCCGCAGTTTCATTGTAAATTGATCAATTAATTCTTGGGCATCTTTTTCTGTCAAAGCGCCACGTTCAATATCACGATTGATATAGATATCAATAAATGTGTCGATCCGGCCGATTGACATTGCAGCACCATTTTGTGTTTTGATAGCTGCCAAATAGCCGAAGTAAAGCCATTGGATAGCTTCTTGTGCGTTAGTAGCTGGTTTAGAAATATCATAGCCATATGACTTAGCCATTATCTTCATATCTTTTAAGGCACGGATCTGATCAGAGATATGTTCACGTTTTTCAATGATGTCACTGGTCATTTCACCATCACCAGTCAAGCTCAAATCATGCATTTTTTCTTCGATCAAACGGTCGATACCATATAAAGCAACACGCGGAAAATCAGCAACGATCCGGCCACGGCCGTATGCATCAGGTAAACCAGTTAAGATCTTGTTGTGACGTGCATGCCGAATATCGGCATCATAAGCATCAAAAACTCCTTGGTTATGCGATTTTTGAATTTTAGTGTAAAAGTATTCGACTTCTGGATCGATCTTGTAGCCATTAGTCTCCAAAGCATCCTTAGCCATCTTGATCCCACCTTGTGGCAGTAAAGAACGTTTTAATGGCTTATCAGTTTGCAAACCAACGATTTTTTCCAAATCTTTATCAAGATAACCAGGACCGTGAGAAGTAATAGTAGAAATAACTTTAGTATCGGCGTCTAAAACGCCAACTTTACGCTGTTTCATCTTTAATTCAGTTAATTCATCATTTAACTTAGTAGTTGCTTCAGTTGGACCCTGTAAGAAAGACTCGTCACCATCATACTGTGCAAAGTTTTTCTCAATAAAGTCACGGATATCAATTTCTGATTGCCATTGGCCTTTTTTGAATCCATCCCAAGCAGAAGACGCTTTTTCTTCAACTTTGTTCATCATAATAAATAACCTCCCCAAATTTGAAAACACTATGTTAAACGTTTTCTTCCACCCTATAGTACACCACTTTGTGATTGTTTTCAACATTAAATATTCATGGCTTTTCAAGTATATTTCACAAGAGTTTTTAGCCGAAGATTGCTGTTTTCAATTTATTGTTAGCGCATACATCGCTTTGACAAAAGCTTAATAAAAAAAGTGGGTTTTACATCATTATCCACATATTAGTTATATAGTTCACAATATTTTGCAAAACATAAAATAAATTATCTATCTTGAACTTTTTTCACTAGGCAACTTAAAAACTAAACCAGTTATTAGCTGGCTCCTGTTTTACCTTATCTAGTTTTTAGATTTCTGCGCGTATCGCAGTAAAAATAAAATTGCCTCTTGATAAGAGCACGAACGCTTATCCATTACTATTTCAACCAATTCTTCAGTTGAGGCCTTAGCTGTTAATGACATGCAACATTCCTCCAATACCGAATTAACGACGCCCAAACGTCCGTTCCGATCATTTAACACTTCTTTATTTTACCGCGCCTAATATATAAATAAAAGAACGAATATTGTTAAAAAAATTTACTTGACATCTCTTTTCTTTACATAGCACGATCTTTCTCGGCACCAAAAAATTTGCTCAACTATTCTTATTGATCTTTTTTGCATAAAAGACAAATAACTAGCTTAAATTTTGCAAACACCCCTTGATTTATCAGTGTTTATCAACAAAAAATCCTTGTATATTTCAATTTCATATTTTTTTGATTGCAGTTATTCAAAAATATTCAGTAAAAAATCACTTATGTAAAAGAATAATATTACTATATATATAAGATTTAACTTAATTTGTTCATAATAGGTACTTCCGTTTTTATCAAAATTTCTGGTTCTATA
>NZ_AZFI01000081.1 GCF_001435755.1 Ligilactobacillus acidipiscis DSM 15836
TGATTTTATGACGAACTAGCACCACGCGTATCATTATTTAATTTCCTATCTACCAACAAAACCTTGCAAATTTCATGTTATTTAAAAAAAGTTTTGGTTTCCAACTTAACTATTATTCAGAATCTAGGCACCGCGTTGAACTTGGTCATCATCGATCTTAGCGATCTTTCCTTGTTCAATATATACAGCTAAGATCGACATATCAGCTGGGTTTACCCCACTGATCCGGCCTGCCTGAGCAAGAGTTTCCGGACGGATCTTTTCCAATTTCTGCCGAGCCTCTGTGGCGATACCGTCAACAGCTGCATAATCGATACGGTCAGGGATCTTTTTAGCTTCCATTCGTTTTAATTTTTCAACTTTCTGCATGGACTTTTTAATATACCCAGCATACTTGAGTTGGATCTCAATTTGTTCAATACTTTGCTGTTCCAATTTATTTTCTGGTGCTGGAATAAATTGCAGAAGATCCATGTATTTGACATATGGACGTTTCAAAAAGTCGCTAGCCAAAATACCGTCTCTCAATTCGTGTTCGCCATGTTCTGCAAGGTATGCGTTGACCTTGTCGTTTGGCTTGATCCGAATGCTTGACAAACGTTTCATTTCAGCTTCAATGAGTTGCTTTTTGTTTTCAAACTGTGCATATCTTTCATCTGAAATCAGCCCAATTTTATGACCAAGATCTGTCAAGCGCAGATCTGCATTATCATGCCGTAAAATCAAGCGATATTCTGCTCGAGAAGTTAACAAACGGTATGGTTCATTAGTCCCTTTGGTAACTAGATCATCGATCATAACTCCAATATAAGCATCGCTGCGCTTCAAGGTTATTTCGTCTTTGCCCAAAGCATGTCGCCCAGCATTAATACCAGCAATGATCCCCTGCCCAGCTGCTTCTTCATAACCTGAAGTTCCGTTTGTCTGGCCAGCTGTATATAGTCCAGAAACTAATTTTGTTTCGAGTGTTGGACGTAATTGGTATGGTGAGACAACATCATATTCGATCGCATAACCCGGACGCATCATTTCAGCATTCTCTAAACCTGCGATCGAGTGCACAAATTGCTGCTGAACTTCCTCCGGCATTGATGTTGAAAGACCTTGAACGTAGTATTCATCCGTGTCTCTGCCTTCCGGTTCCAAGAACAATTGATGACGTGGTTTGTCAGCAAAACGAACGATCTTATCTTCGATCGAAGGACAGTAACGCGGTCCAACACCTTCGATCACACCCGTAAACATTGGGGCACGATTTAAGTTGTCATGAATGATCTCATGTGTTCCACCATTTGTATATGTTAACCAGCAAGACATTTGGTCTTTGGCTGAAAGATAGTCTTCATCCTTAGATTCATATGAAAAATGATGCGGTGTTTCATCACCAGGCTGCTCATCAGTCTTGGAATAGTCGATCGTATTTCCATCAACACGTGGTGGTGTCCCTGTTTTGAAACGTTTGAGTTCAAAGCCCAGCTTCTCCAGATTACCAGATAATTTCATCGATGGTTGTGTATTATTTGATCCAGATGAATACATCAATTCACCGATAATAATTTTTCCGCGTGCTGCTGTCCCTGTTGTCAAAACAACTGACTTAGCACCATAACGAGCACCAGTATTTGTGACAACACCCTTGATCACACCATCTTCAACGATCAGATCATCAACGATCCCTTGACGTAAGGTCAAGTTTTCTTGTTTTTCTAGAGTATGCTTCATTTCAATCGAATACTGGCGTTTATCAGCTTGCGCACGTAAAGCGCGAACTGCTGGTCCTTTACCCGTGTTGAGCATTCTCATCTGAACATATGTCTGATCAATATTACGACCCATTTCACCGCCAAGGGCATCTAATTCACGAACAACGATCCCTTTGGCAGGCCCACCGATCGAAGGGTTACATGGCATGAAAGCGACCATTTCCAAGTTAATGGTCATCAACAAGGTCTTGTTTCCCATTCTCGCAGCGGCTAAAGCTGCTTCACATCCTGCATGTCCTGCGCCAACCACGATGACATCGTAATCTTTGCCGGCATACTGTTTTATTTCCTGCATAATTTCTCTTCTCCTGTTTTAAATATCATCTGTTAACAAAATCATTTTCTAAGTGCTAAATTTCGTCTTATCCGTTTCCTCAAAGCAAAAGGTTGTGCTTAACTGATTTCCGCTCTACGATGCCAAATGCGCATCCTAGTGCGGAAATCCGTTAATGCTCACCTTCTAACCGCTTTGTTCCACCCACTTATTTTCCAAGGCAGAACTGGCTGAAAAGCTGGTCCAATAGCTCATCTTGGTACGAGTCTCCTGTTATTTCTCCCAGGTCATCCCAAGCATCCGTCATGTCGATCTGACAGAGATCTACTGGCATTCCTTCGTCTATCCCACGCAATACGGCCTCCAAAGAATCTTTGGCCTGATGCAACAATGCAATGTGGCGTGAATTTGTCAGCATGACTGTTGTTTGAGAATTTTCGATCCCATTGAAAAACATTTTTGCGATCCGTTCCTCTAATTCATCTAGCCCATCATTCTTTAAAACTGATGTGCTTAATAATTCTTCAGGTGCAACCAGCTGTTTGATCTCACTCATGTCGATTTTTTGCGGCAGATCCGTCTTATTTAAGATCACCAAGCGTTTCTTTTCTTTAGTTAGATCTAACAGTTTACGATCTTCTTCCGTCAAAGGCTCGCTGGCATTCACTAAAACCATCACTAGGTCGGCTTGTTCGATCGCCTTACGCGAACGTTCTACCCCGATTTTTTCAACTTTATCTTCTGTATCACGGATACCGGCAGTGTCGATCAATTTTAACGGCACATCGCGAATATTGACATATTCCTCGATCACATCACGGGTAGTCCCAGCAACATCAGTTACGATTGCCTTATCTTCATGCAGTAAATAGTTCAATAAACTAGATTTGCCGACATTTGGCCGACCTACGATTGCAGTTGCCAATCCATCACGCATGATTTTACCTTGATTGGCAGTGCGTAAAAGATCTTGGATACGTGTCTTAACTTCCTGAGCTTTTTCTTTTAGAATATTAGTTGTCATTGTTTCTACATCATCATATTCTGGATAATCAATATTAACTTCCACCTGAGCCAATGTATCCAGAATATCTTGCCGCAAATTTTTGATCAATTTCGACAAGTTACCATCCAACTGATTTAATGCGACCTTCATTGAACGGTCAGTTTTAGCTCGAATCAGATCCATCACAGATTCCGCCTGAGTTAAATCAATTCTTCCATGCAAGAAAGCACGTTTAGTAAATTCACCCGGTTCTGCCAAACGAGCACCATTTTGCAACAATAACTGCAAAATTTTGTTAGTTGGCACAATACCGCCATGACAGTTGATCTCAATAATATCTTCACGCGTAAAGGTCCTTGGTGCGCGCATTACAGACACCATTACTTCATCAATTTCTTCATTGGTTTCCGGATCAACGACATGTCCATAATTGATTGTATGCGACTGGACATCTTGTAAGTTTCTTCCTTTAAAAATCTTAGCAGCAACTTCCAACGATTCCTCACCGCTCATCCGCACAATGGAGATCGCACCCTCACCAGGGGGGGTCGAGATTGCAGCGATCGTATCGTATTCTGTTGTTTGCATCATCGTCATTTTAAAAATCCCTCCTTAGGGCACAAAAAAAGCGCCACTCCACGCCAAATAAAATGGCATGGACAAAGCACTTTGACTACTTTATCTCTGTTTAAGATAAGAATGATTAGTTACAATATACGAGCAAAAAATGCAAAAGTCAAGTATAATTAAGAAAGTAACCTAGAAGTACAACTCCTTTATTAGCGGTGTTTTTTTCCCCACCGCCTCTGAGAAAACCAAAAAAATGAAGAAAGCCTGGAGCAAAATGTTTTTAATCGATATTACACCTCACAACCACAATTGTTATGACCCGATCGTTAATCAATCGATCGACAACTACTTGATCAACGACTTAAAATTACCTGGTCACGGACTGATTTGTTATATTAATCGCCCATCGGTGATCATCGGATCTGCACAAAACGCTTTTAGTGAAGTTGACCTAAATTACCTCGAGCAAAACAACGTTAGCTTAGTCAGGAGGACTTCCGGCGGCGGAGCCGTTTATCATGACGAAGGCAACATTATTTTTGAAAACATTATTAGCGGCAGCTTTGATCACTGTAGTGACTATAATTACTTTGCAGAACCAATTTTATCTGCTTTAGAAGAAATGGGACTTCAAGGAGGTCACGTTAGTGCTAAAAGTGCTTTAGTCGCAAATGATCATAAATTTTCTGGCATGTGCATGATCAAGGGTAAAGATGGCTACGCCGCTGGCGGCACCCTAATGTTTGATATGAATATTGCAAATGCACGTCTTGCTTTGACTCCCAAAAAACGTGATCAAGTCAAACGCGGTGTCTTATCAGCTGATCGACCGATCATAAATTTAAAACCCCTACTGCCGAATAAATATGCGTCCATGTCAGCAGAGGCCTTTAAAAATGAACTTTTACTGCATATGTTTCACGTGAAACATATGGAGGACATTCCAACTTACCATTTAACGCAAAAAGATTGGAAAAATATCTTTAAGCTGATCGATCAAAAATACGGGAAAGATGTTTGGAATTACGGAAAAAATCCCGGTTATGAATATTACTCGAACCTTCAATTGAAAAACGGTCAGCTACATGTCAATTTCTCAACAAAGAACCAACAAATCTCACGTATCAAATTCTTTGGTAACACTATTACAGTAGATGCGGCCGAAGCCTTAGAAGAAGTCCTGCTTGGAACCGATTTAAATGATAAAACACTGGAGACCTTACTAACTCTCACAATTTTTGGTTCTAACAAAAATTTTGTCCAAATAATCACTGAAATGTTACTAGCACCAGAAAAAACGCATCAAATCATTGGTTAACTCAAAATACAGATGATCAGAACCTAATCACTGATCATCTGTATTTTTCTATATTAAACTTTGGACTACCCTTAAGTCCGTTGATTCACGCCCATAAATTATACGTATGGTACTAGTTTGCCCCTTTCAAATATTTGATCGAACTTTTGCAAAAATCATTACGAACTAACACCAGCCTTTATATTTTACGAGTTACGAAGAAAAAACAAATTCCTCATTTTTTAGGGAATTATTTATTTTCAACCAAAATTGATATATATTTTTCACCATTAAATATGCTAAGATAATATGTTGGTAAATTATAATAACTAGGGGTTTTTATTTTGAATTCAAACAAAAAAACAAATAAGGGAATAGTTACTTTTGCTCTTTTCATCGCCACTTTCTTGAGTGCGGTCGAAGGTACGATCGTTTCAACGGCTATGCCGACTATTGTGGGAGATCTGAAAGGAATCTCGATCATGAACTGGGTTTTCTCGATCTACTTATTAACAACCACTTTATCTACACCAGTTTACGGTAAGTTAGTTGATGAACTTGGCAGAAAGCCGGTCTTCATCACTGGACTTTTGGTCTTTTTGATTGGATCAATGTTAAGTGGGCTATCGACCAGCATGCCGCAGTTAATTGCTTGGCGTGCTGTTCAAGGAATCGGTGCGGGAGCGATCTTACCTATTTCAAATACGATCATCGCCGACATCTATCCCCCAGATAAACGGGCCCAAGTGATGGGTCTGAATAATTCAGCCTGGGGAATAGCTTCTGTTGCTGCCCCGCTTTTAGGTGGTTTGATCGTTGATAATTTAAGTTGGAAATGGGTCTTTTTCATCAACGTACCGATCGGCCTGGTCTCGATCCTTTTGATTTGGGTCAATTTGCGCGAAGATAAACACTATGCCCACGGCAAGTTAGACATCTGGGGAATTATTTGGTTATCTTTGACGATCGGTGGGATCTTATATGGAGTAGAAGTCCTAAACAAGACCCACATTAACGTCGTAGCCGCAATTAGCGTTTTTATAGCTGCAATTATTGGTTTAATACTCTTTATTCGACAAGAAAAACGAGCAGCGGATCCAATCATCTTATTAGATCTCTTTAAAAAGCGCACTTTTGTAATTCAAAATTTTGCAGTAGCAATGATGTCTATTTTTCTGATTGCTTTTGATGTCTACGTACCCTCATGGACACAAGGACTTCTGGGCTTACCAGCCACAATTGCCGGTTTCGCTACAACACCAAGTTCTATCTTATGGATCTTTGGTTCATTTTTAGCAGGTATCTTCTTAGGCAAGATGACACCACGCAAAATATTAATGTTGAGTATGGGGCTGCTTGTTATTTCAGGTACGGTATTTGTCTTCTTGCCAGTGGACACACCCTTTTATGCCTTTTTAATTATTGGAGTGTTCTTAGGAACAGGTTTTGGTATCACAGTTACAAGTTCTACAATTATTTCTCAAAGTATCGTTGCACCAGAAAATGTCGGGATGGCAACATCTTTTAATACTTTGGTCCGGACACTTTCACAAAGCATTTCAATTTCTGCTTTTGGGATCGTTATCAATCGTTCTTTGATTCATGGGATTCACGCTCATCCAGAAGCGCATTTGAACGTTAATATGTTCAACAAAATGATCAATCCCCATACTGTAGATCAATTGCCGGACAAACTGATCCCATTAATGCATCAGATCTATCATAACGGTTTACAAAATGTTTTTACGATCGCAGTTGGCTGCATGGCATTAGCATTTGTTCTAAACTTACTTAAACAAAAAAATTACCACATTGATAATAAATAATGAAAAAGGCTAGTGAGCCGAAGTGCCCCATAATTATTAGACATAGAAATCTAATAATTGTGGGGTGTTTTTTTGTATTCGAAATCGTTTCACTTGCGTTTTTTTGAATAGTAATGATAATGTGTTAGTTATATGATTTGTGAAATATATTTTGCAAAAGTAACTAATAGTAACACCTTCACTGTGCACATAAATGGCAACACCTCAACATACCAAGCCTTTTCTGACGAATATTAGATAATTTTCAAGTACTCGCCTTGTGAAAAGTGCTAAGCTATTTAAATAATTAACCAGCTGTTATCATTAGCCAATAAATTTCTGCTAGTATTTTCTTACCATACTCAAAAATATCTCACTATGTCATCTCAACTTGTTCTGGTTTTGTAGTCGAGCTCCGCATGACAAAAGGCTGCTAGTGCTCATCTTCTAAGCGGGTTTTTCCACTCTGTTTTGAAAGAGGGTTTTATATGCTATGGCTGACCATTATAGCTATTATGCTATTTTACTTATCTGGGGGATCGTTACTTATAACAAATTTATTAGATTCAGAGAAAATACCAATAACGCTATGAGTCAGATCTCAGCTCAAATCAAAAGTCGCTGGGATGCCTTGACTAACTTGATAACCGCTACTAAAAATTACCAAACTTACGAAAACAAGACTTTAACCAAAATTATTGAAGATCGTTCCAGCGTATCACAAGATGCTTCTGTCAAAGACATTGACCAAGATGATCAGCTCTTCAGCAATGTTTTAGGGGTGATCAGCGCCCTAACCGAACAATATCCAGACCTAAAAGCCAGCAACGTACATCTCCAAACAATGTCTTCAGTTGATAAATATGAAAATCTAGTCAGAGAATCAAGGATGATTTATAACGATACTGTCACACGTTTTAACCGGGCTATCAAAACGTTTCCTAACTCACTTCTAGCAAGTCCTTTTGGTTTCACGGAACAAAACTACTTCAAAAATACTGAAAATAAACAGGAGATGCCGCAATAGTCAGAATAAAATCAATTTGCTGCAGGAACCTGAAAGAGATGCACATGAACCGCTTCAAGCATTATACACTGTTTTTTATCGTGTTAAAAAAGATAATGTGGTAACCGAACCCCGTCTTATCTAAATACTTGAGCCACGGTTCTAACTGGCAAGAACTAATGTCTAAGTTTTCTGATTACAGTTATACTTATTGCATGAAGTACAGTTTAGTTGAATCAAGTGCTGATGCATTAAAAACACGCAACAAAAAGAACCGTAAAGCGATCCACTGGACACAAAATGGTTATTAAACGACAATCACCAGCTCACCGACGAGGGAATAAAAATTTGCACGCAAATAGTACAATTAAAAAACTATTTAGAAGAGTTCTCCCTACTAAGTAAAAGAAATATTAAAGAGGTCAGTCTCTGGGATGAATATATATTAGCCGCTGCAGCTTTGGATATATTAGACAAAGACAGCTAACCAAAGTTTACCCAGTCTATGCACATGAAAGTATTATAATACAAGTGATCATCCATTCAACTATACTGACAATTTCAGCAGTAATATCGCATATTCCTCTACTGGTAGCGGTGGCTCCACCAGTTTTGATCTGAATCGACTAGTTGCCAATTTTGCTAACAAAACCCCCCCAAAAAAACAAACTATCATCTGTTAAAAGATGATAGTTTGTTTAATATATCTAACGATAGCCATTAGGATCGATCCAAATTATTTTTTCAGATCCTCGATCGAGTTGATATTCTTCATATATTTAGGAACAGCTAAACCGATCCGAGCACCCTTCAAGTTTGTCCGCACATAGTCATACTGCCCCTTATACTTCTTAGCAAATGCCTTGTGTGTTGAAGGTAACTCGGCAGTAACTGAAGCGTCTGCCTTATCAGAAACAATTGCTTGCCACATAACTTCAACGTCTAGTTGTTGTAATGTTACATCATAATTTTTTCGTTTCAACAATTGCTCCACCACATTGGAAGCAGCAATTTCATAATCATAAGGCATATAAACTAACTTGATTTTTTTACCTTTTCCATCGGGCACGCCTTGCAACATTTTGCTGACTTTTTTAGGATTGTTTTTAATAAACTTTTGCGCAGCAACGGTTTTATCTTCGCCGCCGTTGATATCCATCATGACAGGTTCAGCATCTTTCTTCAGATCCCAATGGAAATTTTGCAAGAGCTTATACGCACCAGGATTATCTTTCTTCAAACCCTTACGAGCAATCGTAGCTTCGTGCGCACCTCTGCCAAAAACGTTCTTCGGATCTTTTAACCACTTGATCGGATATTTAGAAAACATCCAGTGTGGCTGATAAGCTGTCACAACGATTGGTTCTTTATACTTGATTGCTTTGTCTAATGTGCTTGTCATAGCAGCTGTCGAACTTGGCATCAACTCGCTGTTTGCGCAAGTTCATGCGGAGCGGTTGTTCACCTAGGCTGGG
>NZ_AZFI01000082.1:0-4839 GCF_001435755.1 Ligilactobacillus acidipiscis DSM 15836
AGTTACCGTTGGGTCACTAAAACGGACCCTAGTTGGTCTGCAAATTACTACATACTTATACACAATATTAGGGATCGGCCTTTTAGGCGGCTTTACTACTTTTTCGACCCTCAACGTTGAACTGATCACGCTAAGAAGAAACAAACAATTTGAAGTTATCCCTTATGCATTAGCCACATATCTAGGTGGTCCAATTGCATTATTTGGTGGCTTGTTACTGGGCTATTTATACTAAAAAAGTGTTGTCTGAAGTGAACCCCCATAGTTGGACAAAGAATTCCAACTATGGGGGTTCACTTTAACGTTTCATTTTTTTGTTTAAACTATTTTAGGTCCGCTCCATTAGATACAATCACCCTTTGATACCAGCTAAACGAATCTTTTTTATAGCGTTTCATTGTGCCGTTACCAAGATCATTGCAGTCAACATACACAAGTCCATAACGTTTTTTCATTTCACCAGTTCCGTTAGAAACTAAGTCAACAGCACTCCACATAGTATAGCCCATCAAATCAACACCATCTATCTTAACTGCATCAGACATTGAGCTAATAGCAGCTCGCAAATATTTGATGCGATAATCATCATGAATTTTATGATCGTCTTCGAGTTTATCAGCCCAGCCAAGTCCATTTTCAACGACCCATAGCGGTTTATGATATCTGTCCCACAAAATATTCAATGCTAAACGCAAACAATCTGGATCAGTTGCCCAACCCCAAGCATTAGTTTCCAAATATGGGTTAGTAACACCAGCCACCCCTAAATTACCAGCAGCATGGTCATCATTAGCATGAGTTGTTAAGACAGAGGAACTATAGCAAGAAAAACTTAAAAAGTCTGCTGGATATTCAGCTAATAATTCATAATCCTGCGGCCGATCATCAAGCTTGATGCCTTCACGCTCATATTTCTTTAAACGATATTCTGGATAACGGCCGCCGACTTGAACATCAGAATAAAATAACGTTTCTTGCTGAGCTTTCATTATCTCGACTTGGTCAGCCGGATCACAAGTGTAAGGATAAATTGGAGAGTAGGCCAGCATTTGTCCCACCTTCATTTCAGGATCGATCCTGTGAGCAGCCTTGACTGCCAAAGAACTAGCTACAAATTGATTATGTGCTCCTTGAGCTCGATTTTGCGGAGTAGGATCAGTCAAACCACCACCCATGTACGGTGCAAGAGTCATTGCATTGATCTCATTGAAGGTAGTCCAGTATTTGACCTGGCCTTTATAATACTTAAATACTGTTACTACATATTTTTCAAACAAATTAATTAATTTTCTGTCGGACCAGCCGCCATATCGTTTGATGAGCGCTAATGGTGTATCGTAATGCGACAGAGTTACCATCGGTTCAATGTGATACTTATGACATTCCTCAAAGATCTGCTTGTAAAAATTTAAACCTGTTTCATTAGGCTCTTCTTCATCTCCATTTGGGAAAATACGCGACCAACTGATTGACAACCGAAATACTTTAAAGCCCATTTCTGCCATTAGACCAATATCTTCTTTATAGTGATGATAAAAATCTGTCCCATGATGGCTAGGATAATGATAATCAGACAAAATGGCTGGTGTAGCATCTGCGGGAATATTAAAATCTCCACCCCACACGAACGGGGAATTTCCAGTTGTTCCATCTTCTTTTTTCCAAGTGACAAGGCGAGGACGATCGACTGCACCATTAGTTAATACATCTATCGCGTTTAGTCCTTTCCCATCTTGATCATAGCCGCCCTCATATTGATTAGCGGCCGTGGCTCCACCCCACAAAAAATCTTTTTTAAAACCCATAGTTATCCTCCTTGTATTATTAAAATTGATCCTATTTAAAGAAAAAAAGGCAAGAGTCGCCAAATTTCTTTGTCTACTCCTGCCCTTTCTTTATAATTTATTTCATTTCAAACACTGAGAACTCCCCGTCGAAGCACTAAGAGCTGTTATTAGTCGGGGTCTCTAACCAAGGCCTTCCGCTTATCTGATATATGTGTTCCATCTCTGAAAAACAAGCTATAGCATACACATATGATAATAATCATGTCTTAAGCGGCTTTAACTTACCCTATTATTTTTTTAGTTCGTCAAGCTGTTCATACACGTCAACAAAGTTTGTTGCTAAATCAACAAAGGTGATCGCAGTCATTAAATGGTCTTGGGAATGAACCATCAATAATGTTACTTTTGCGTGTTCACCTTGTGCCTCTTTAGTCAACATTCCCGTCTGAGTATTATGTGCCTCAACCAGTGCTTTTTGTGCTTCGTCTAATTTATTATGGGCTTCAGTGAAATTAGCTTCCTTGGCAGCTTTGATTGCTTCTACAGCAAAGGACTTAGCATTTCCTGCATTAACGATCAAACCCATCGTTGTTTGTAATTGTTGCTCCTCTGCAGACGATTGTGTTTGTTTTTCTTCTTCGGCCATCTTGAACCTCCTGTTTTCATTACGTTATAAAATCAAGTGCTTTTATTCGCCCATCAAATCGTAGGCTTGTTTGATAACCTTATCGCCTTGCATCATCCCGTATGCTTGCATATCGATCACTGCAACAGGGATTTTCTTGTCATCCAATTTTTTATGGAAATCTGCTTCCATGTATCTAACCTGAGGTCCGAGTAACACACAGTTGATATCTTTACTTTCCAATTGTGAATCTGCCTCAGCGGCTGGGACAGCAAATACTTCAACATCTTTACCTTCTGCTTCAGCAGCTTTTTGCATCTTCGTCACCAACAAGCTAGTACTCATACCAGCTGCACAACATAACATGATCGTCTTTTTTGCCATAATAAAGACCTCCATCTTTACTTTTTATTATTTCGCCTTGTTAGCGTAGTCAATTTTTAGCCCTTGCTAAATAAAACGCTTTCTATTACAATATATTTATACCATATTGGTATCAATTTTACAAGTACCTTTAAATGAATTAAGGAGGACAGGTTTATGGGTCTAAAATACAAGGAAATTGCTCAAGATATCGCACAAAAAATTGCCAACCAGACATTCCAAAAAAAATTGCCTAGCGAATCTGAATTAATGGGCATGTATTTAGTGAGCCGTAATACAGTCCGCAATGCCATTGATGTTTTATATAACCAAGGTCTGATCAGTCGGATCCAGGGAAGTGGGTACTTTGTTAATGAACCCTTACATACCGAAGATAATTTAATGAATTTAGCAAATAAAGTCGGAATGAATGCCTTATCTAATGAAGCACCTGTATCTTCAAAGATCTTGGCTTTTGAAAGTAGACTGGCGGGTCGGGAAGTCGCTAAGTTTTTACATTGTAATGTTGATGATCCAGTTTATTACGTCAAACGATTGCGACGCTCTAAAGACAACCTACTCAGTTTAGAAGAAGCTTACTATTTACGTAGCGTTGTCCCGTACTTAAACAAAAAAATTTGTTCAACTTCGATTTTCAAGTTTATCATGGATAACTACAATATTGAGATCGTCAACGCCGATGAATACGTTAAAATTCATCAACTAACAGAACAAGAAGCCGTTGAATCGGGACGTTCGGTAAATGAGGCGACTTTAAAAATTGAAGAGATCAATTATCTAAAAAACGAGCGTCCTTTCAACTATTCCAAAACATACTACTTCCAAAAAAACTTGACGCTTTATTATCACATTAGCAATTACCTTCATTAAGAACAACTTTCCTAAGAAGTACCTTTATAATTTGTGAGTTCACAGCGGATATATTTTTNGTTCTGGATCTTAAACAACGTCTGCCAGAATAATTTAGCAATACAATTGGTCTGGGATAGGTGGACCCAAATCTGATGTGCGTGGTGTGTGACCTTAGTTGCTAGATTTAGTAACTTAAAGAGGATGGTGTCAACTTGGGCGTTTTTAAGTTCAGATGGTAAAACCAAGTGTTTCATGACTTGAAGTAAATTATAAGCTGTACCAGCTACCAATATACAAAACTCATTGGCGTTAAAGCTAGAACTGTCTGTTTTATCGAAATTAAAGTCGTGTTTAACTTCCTTGACCAGGTCGTCCATCGACCTTCGTTGTTGGTAGAGAACGAAGACTTGCGGGCCACTCAATTTTTCCAAGTTGGTCACGACAAACTCATGGTCAAATCAGCAAGTTTTCGGTCGGCCGAGTCGATTTAATGAACACACAATAAGGACTTGGCTAACTTTTGAGTTGGTGGTTAGCTTTTAAACGGATCACAAACTTAGCATTTTTTTATCACAGGCATGGTAGATCTCCGGAGCTGAAAAACTAGAATTTTCACGCACTAAAATATCAAACCAAGGATGATTATAGACCTGTAAGATCCATAATAAGAATTTAGTTGCACTTTGCGACGTATAACGATTACCGGACCGTAATTGAGTATTCAATAAGCAGTCCAATAAGGTATGCATGATAACCGTTAGTCTGATAGGGCCGTTATAAGCACTTTTTTCTTGGTCACCATAAGTATCAGCATGGGTAGAGCCTAGGTCTAGTATCAACTGATGTTGATTTAACTGACCCAAGACAAACTGACTAAAGAGCCCAGTAGAGATCTAACTGAGAAAAGACTTGACGCTCATACATGATTAATAAAACGTGACAGCGTGGACTGTGAAACGACTGCTTGGTCCAAGGGCAAATTAAAATTAGCCGCATGCGCTGGGACCCCACAAACAATTAAAACAGCAGCTGCTTGAATAAATTGTTTGCGGAGAAAGTCCAAGACCTGCGATCATCTTGGAAATGTAAGTTAGCCCGTAAAAACTGGTCAAAGTTGATTTGATGGAGGAACTCAGCCAGTAATAAAGTTCCAGCACCGTTCGCTAATTCACCACCGTCATTAGAAATATT
>NZ_AZFI01000082.1:4886-9185 GCF_001435755.1 Ligilactobacillus acidipiscis DSM 15836
CGACTTTACAATAGCACAGGATGTGCTCTTTTTGTACACCCAGCAGGTGAAAAAGAAAAAAGGTCAGCAACAGCACGGCAACAACCAAAAGCAGACCTCAAGGTAAAATTATGAATAATCCAGGATAAAAATTCACTAAAAATCATCATTAAAGTTAAAGCTTGTTTTGCTTAGAATAGGATGGCTAGTTGCATACTGGTAAAAACTGGGTTATTATTCAAAAGAAGGGTCTGCTCTTAAAGCTATTTGTGCGCAATAAAAGTGTATAATAGTGTAATTTTCAGGGATGTTGTGACCCAATTATGGATGAGCTAATTAATTTTAAATAAATTAATTACTCGCTCCGTTAATTTCAAAATAGAGGAGTAATAATTAATGTCTTCAAAATATGCTGTGATTCTGGCTGCTGGTCAAGGTACCCGAATGAAATCAAAATTGTACAAGATTTTGCATCCAGTGTGTGGTAAACCCATGGTCGACCACGTGTTAACACAAATTGAGAAAAATGATATGGACCAAATCGTGACTGTTATCGGACATGGTGCTGAAATGGTCAAAAAAACTTTAAAAGAGCGAACAAATTATGTTGTTCAATCTGAACAGCTTGGGACAGGGCACGCAGTCATGCAAGCTGAAAGGTTACTAGGTGATAAAGATGGGATCACACTGATCGCATGCGGTGATACACCATTATTTACTGCGGAAACTTTCTCCGAATTATTTCAGTATCATCAATCCAAAGGTGCTGTAGCTACAGTACTTACTGCACACGCTGCTGCTCCGTTTGGTTATGGCAGGATCATTCGTAATGATTTAGGCATTGTTGAGAAAATCGTTGAGCAAAAAGATGCAACTAAAGAAGAAGCTGCAGTCCAGGAAATAAATACTGGGGTTTATTGTTTTAATAACCGAGAATTATTTAAAGCTTTGCATAAGATCAACAACGATAATGCTCAAGGTGAGTACTATTTGACAGATTTAATGGAGGTCTTCCAAAAGGAAGGCAAGGTCGTTGCTGCATATCAAATGAAAGATTTTGAAGAATCAATGGGTGTTAATGATCGTGTTGCTTTAGCCAATGCTGCCAAAGTCATGCGCAAAAGGATCAATAAAGAACATATGCAAAACGGCGTAACGATCGTTGATCCGGATAATACTTATATTGATACTGATGTTAAGATCGGTTCAGATACAATTATTGAACCAGGTGTCAGTTTAAAAGGTCAGACAACAATTGGTTCCGATTGTGTGATCGGCGCTCATTCTGAAATCGTTGATTCAGTTATTGGTGATTCTGTAAAGGTCACTTCTTCTACGATCGAAAATTCAGTAATGCATGATAACTCAGATATTGGACCGTACAGTCACCTTCGCCCTCAAGCTGATATTGGTGAGGGTGTCCACATTGGTAACTTTGTTGAAGTAAAAAAAGCAACGATTGGTGAAAATACTAAAGTTGGGCATTTAACTTATGTTGGCGATGCGACACTTGGCGAGGAGATCAATGTTGGTTGCGGCACAGTTTTTGTTAACTACGATGGAATAAATAAGCATCACACCAATGTTGGCGACTATTCATTTATTGGCAGCGGCAGTAACGTGGTCGCACCAGTAGAAATTGGGGATCATGCGTATATCGCTGCTGGTTCAACAGTGACACAGGATGTTAAACCTCATGATATGGCTATTGCGCGTGGCAGACAAGTAAATAAAGACGGCTATTATGATAAATATCCAGTAGCACAGGCAGCTAAGGAAACTGAAGCAGCCAAGAAAAAATAATTAACAGTTTGGTTAGCAAGACTTGCTTTTAAGGCAGTAAATGCTTTAAGATTAATGTGAGAGTTAATAAGAATATTAAGGACTGATGGAGGCTGTTATGTCTGAACAATATAACGATTCAAAGTTAAAAATTTTTGCTTTGAATTCAAATAAACCGTTAGCACAGAAAATTGCCAATGCTGTTGGTGTACCATTGGGGAGAACATCTGTCGATCGTTTTAGCGATGGTGAGATCCGAATCAACATTGAAGAAAGTATTCGTGGGTGCGATATTTTTATCGTTCAATCAACTTCTGCTCCAGTAAATGATAATTTAATGGAATTGTTGATCATGATCGATGCTTTACGTCGTGCCAGTGCTCATACGATCAACGCCGTGATCCCGTATTATGGTTATGCTCGTCAAGACCGCAAAGCACGTTCCCGTGAACCGATCACAGCAAAATTAGTTGCTGATATGTTAGAGAAAGCTGGTTGTGACCGTGTGATCGCATTAGATCTCCATGCGGCTCAGATCCAGGGGTTCTTTGACATTCCCGTTGATCACTTGATGGGTGCTCCGTTGTTGGCTGATTATTTTATGACAAAGGGCATTGATAAGGATGCAGTTGTTGTTTCACCTGACCATGGTGGGGTTACACGAGCCCGTAAATTGGCTGAATTTTTAAAGGCACCGATCGCAATTATTGATAAGAGACGGCCTAAGGCGAATGTGGCTGAAATTATGAATATTATCGGATCAGTTGAAGGTAAGAAATGTATCCTGATCGATGATATGATCGATACAGCCGGTACGATCACGTTAGCTGCACAAGCTTTGATGGACGCGGGAGCTACTGAAGTTTATGCTTCAGCAACGCATCCAGTCTTATCTGGTCCTGCGATCGAAAGGATCGAAAAATCTCCAATCAAAGAATTGATCGTGACAGATTCGATCAATTTGCCGAAAGAAAAACAAATTGACAAACTTATCCAGATTTCTGTTGGACCGTTGATCGGTGACGCAATTAAGCGGATCCATGAAAATAAACCTGTTAGTCCACTATTTAAGAATCGCTTTCATTCGGATAATTAAGTTCAGACTCTTAGAAAAACAAAAGCAAAGCAGACATTATATCTGCTTTGCTTTTTTACATTTGATTTTAGATGAATAAAGCTGATTTTGAATTTATTTAGTCGTCGACTCTCTTGATGATCGAATATTCAGAGTTTTCATCGAGCTTTGTATTTTGCGCAGCTTGTTCATCGAAAATCAAGTAGGGTTGACCATCTTTTTCTCGGACAACAACAACAGGTTTCTTTGATTTGTCGTGATAAATTTTTGCAGCTACGTAAGCCTTATCGAAATCATAATCGCTGGAAACTGATTGCCCAGGATTGAAAAAAGCATTCTCACTCATCTTGTCCACCTCGCAATTTTTGTTCTTATACCTAAACCTATTTTATCATGGGAAAAGGGCAATAAAAAGAAATTAGCGCAACAGCTTTTAATCTTGTGTACTTCTAATTTTTGTGATCTCACCGGAAGAAAAGATCCTCCCATCATTTAAAACCAGTTCACCCGTGTCGGTGATATTTTGTGCGGTACCAGTTGTCGTTTGACTGCCCTGAGTGATCGTGACTCGCTTACCTAGTGTTGTACAATACTTTCGATAATCTTGAATGAAAGAAGAACTGTTAAAATTAGGGTACAAGTTAAAGAATTCATCCAAAAAAGCAGCAATAAAGACATTTCTGGAAACATTTTTTGCAAGAACGGCAGAACGTAGAGAGGTCGCACGTTGTTGCAATTCAGGTGTAAAAGTGTCAGGATCGGTCAGATAATTGATACCAATACCGATCACAACTTGTTTGAGGTCTCCAGTTTCAATGTCGGTGATCCCTTCAGTTAAGATCCCACTGACTTTTTTATTTTTCCAGAGAACATCGTTGACCCATTTTATCCCAGGCTTCATGTCCAACTTTTTCTCGATCGCCCGACATAGTGCAGTTGCCGTGGCGGTTGTCAGTAGACCGGCATTGAAATGCTTTTGCTGATTTTGTAATAAGATACTTAAATAGATCCCGGTTTGTTTAGGTGAAGCAAATGAACGGCCATATCTGCCATAGCCTTTAGTCTGCTGATCGCTGATGACTATCTGCGGTTCATTTGTTTGTGGCAAGGTCCCTAATTCTTTAGCTCGCAGATTAGTTGATCCTAAATTATCGTGGAGTTCGAATTTTAGTGGGACTTTGTTAGTTAGGTTGCGTCTAATAAAAGCTTCGGACAACATGGGAGGATCTAATAAAAGGTAACCGACATGCGGCTTGCTTTCGATCTCATAGCCATTTTCTTGTAAACTTTTGATTGCCTTCCAAATTGCTGTCCGTGAGATATGCAGATTATCCGCGATTTGCTGGCCAGAAAGAGGAAGCGTGTTGTTTTCTAGTAATCTTAAGACATTATCAGTGGTTTTCATCGTAAATATCATCCTTTATTTTATTCAAATGGCAGATTGCAAGAAATAACTTGAACGA
>NZ_AZFI01000083.1 GCF_001435755.1 Ligilactobacillus acidipiscis DSM 15836
TCATTTACACAAACTTCTTGACACTCCCAAAATGTTGTATTTAGTGTTTAATTTGTAAACGTTCAATTATATCTATGATATATTGAATTTGGTAATTTGTATATTTGATTGTTGAAATTCTTGAAAGTATCTGGAATTGTTTTCCATATAGAAATGGTTATTTATAAAAGATACAATTTATTTCGGTTAAAATGGGAAAATTATGGAGGGAATATTATGTTTGGTTTTTCCGTGTACTTAAGTGCACCAATTACAGCTTGTACAAAAAATAGAGTAGCTCGTTTGGCTAAATCTGGTTTCGAGGGTGTTTTTACTTCTTTGAACCTGCCAGAGGATGATCCATCGGTTTTATTGCAACGTTTGACAGACTTAGGCTCTGAGTGTCGTGGTTTGCGGTTAGAGCTAACTGTGGATATTTCAACAGTAGCTTTAGAACGTTTAGGTATCAGTTTAGACAAAGTAAACGAATTAACTCACATTGGCGTAACACAGCTGCGCATTGATGATGGTATCCTAATGCTGTCAGTGGCCAAATTATCTCAGCAAATGGGGATCGCTTTAAATGCTAGTACGATCAGTAAACAAGATATTGAATTATTGAAAGACAGTCAGGCTAACTTTAATAATTTGGAAGCTTGTCATAATTATTATCCGCGTAAAAATACAGGCTTAGAAGAAAAGTGGTTTAACCAGCAGAATGCCTGGTTGAAGAAAAACGGCTTTACGGTTATAGCCTTTGCACCTGGCGATAGTGATTTGCGTGGGCCTGTTTTTGCAACTTTACCGACCCTAGAAAGTGGACGCTATCAGCATCCTCTTGCAGCAGCTTTAAACTTGCTGAACAATAACGTAAACAAGGTCTATATTGGAGATGCAGACTTGCAAGTTGAAACAGCAGCCCAGTTTGATTCCTATTTTAGATTCAATACTTTATTGTTGCATGCCACTACTGAAATCGATCTTCCAGAATATTTGACTGCTGGTGACCTTGTTTTTCATCAACGGCCTGATGTTGCTAGAGACGCAGTTCGTTTGCGAGAAGGGCGCAGTTTAAAAGAGAAAACTATCAAACCAGCAAATATTAAGGAACGTGTTCGAGGAGCCATTACTTTAGATAATAAGCTCGCGCGACGGTATGAAGGTGAGTTGCAGTTGATCAAACGTAATTTGCCTGCTGATCCCACGGTTAATGTGTTAGGGTATATTTCTCAAAATGATTTGGATCTGTTAGAGGCTTGTGGAGCAAACCAAGCTATTCAGTTAGTTTTTTAAATAAATTTGCTATCTAACGTTTTGCTTTGTAATATTATTATAGGATATTTACAATTGAGCTTCGAAACCCAGAAGGTTGTGCTTAGCCAACTTTTCCACCACATTGCCTAAAACGCAATATGGCGAAAAAGCCGGCTAGTGCTCACCTTCTACCCAGGTTTCTACGCTCTGTTTTTGTAGTCAGGTTGCGAAATGCAGAAACTTGCGCTTAGCTGACTTCAACAACAAGTCGCTAAAAGCACGCCTTATTGTTGAAGTCCGTTAATGCTCGATTTCTATTCGCATTTCTCCACCTTGTTTTGTTGGGAGGGAACATTCGTGAAAAAAGAGGAAATGGAACAGACATATCAAGCGGCCGTTGAGATGATCAAAGACCATCGGGCTGATGATGCGCGTCCTTTATTGACACGGATCTACCACCAAAAAGATGATTATAAGTCAGTCAGCTACTATTTGGGCAAAGCCTGTTATCGTCTGAAACAATATGAAGATGCGGACCGTTATCTGCATCTTTTTTTAGACTTGAAAAAGAAAACCAATCACAGTCAGGCTTATCGCTTGTTGGCACGGACCGCTATTGGACAAAAGAAGCCAGATGAGGCTAAAGAATATATGGAAGCTGCTCAACAAGCAGGCATGCCAGCCCAGAAACTTGCTGGCGTTAAAAAAGCTGTGACTAAGCTGGAAGAACAATTAGCTGCGGCTGAGAAGAAGCGGCAAGAATTGCGTGAACGCGGTTATGCGCAAATGCAGTTCCGTTTTATCAAACTTGCCAAAAATGGTACTCCTATTGCTGAAACTGATAGTGATAAGTATCGGCATTCATACTTTTTTATTAACGGTATGACAGTTAAAAAGCTGCATGGATTTAAAGATGGAGAGTGGCATGAACTAGATGTGACTGTTCCTAAAACAGCTGATTTTCCCGGTTATTATGTAGTTTCATTGACTGATCTGCGGACTTATTACAAAGACATCATCCCCAATTTAACAGAATTGCGTTATCGTTCTGCCTTGAATGATTGGATGGAAGATGACCCGTTTTTTGAGCAGCGTTGGGAAAAGTCGCGCGTTTTTTCACTTTTGTTGTTGCCGCTTTTTGACAAGGAAGAGATCGAACGGCTGTTAATAGAATATAATTTGCTGGACGCAAAGGCGCAAGAACACCTGCAAAGTTGCGATGACTTGATCATGCTGAAAACACAGGGGGAAACTCTGCCTTTGTCACAAAAACGTTTGATCCACAATCTAGATTTGTTACGAGATTTTGGTTACATTTGCCCCGACAATTGTCACAACACGCTCCATTTACGTGAGAAGTGTGAAGGCGAACGGTACTTAGTAGAAATGTTGACTGAAGACCACTGTCACCGGCATCATTTAAAAGCGACCTTTGGAAAGTTCAAACCGACTGTGGAGCAGAAAAAATTTATTTCTTGGTTGAAGAAGGCAGACCGGCGGGTCGATGCGTTATTAGGCGTTGGTGGGAGTGGTAAAACCTATACCCTGGGTAAAATCTTTAATACCAGCAAAGTTTTGGCACTGGCACCGACACATAAAGCGCGGATCAATTTGATCTTAAATGGTTTTACTAAGGCGCAGACCATCCAGAAATTAGGCTTTGATATCGATAATGGCATGGACGATAGCGAGATCTACAAAGAATACGGTGATTTTGACACGGTTATTATTGATGAGATCTCGATGGTCACTCAAGACATTTTGGTCAAGCTCATGAAAACTTTAGGACACGGCGTTCGTTATTTATTCTTGGGCGATGATCGTCAACTGCCACCGGTGACAAATGATACGGAAGCTTTGGCAGTTTCAGGAAATGTGATGGAATTGTTGAAGAGTCAGGGTCATTCATTTTATTTTAGCGATAACATTCGCTGCAAGGACGTTAGAACGAGGGCATTTATTGCTCAATGTCGGGCTAAAAAATGGGATGGGCATAGTGATGCTCCGCGTTATTTTCATGAGTCTTTAAAAGAAATGTTGCGTTATAAAAAAGAACATATCGATATTTCAGAGTGTATGATCTTGGCTTTTCGTAATTATAATGTTGCCCAGATCAACCAGGCTTTCTTTAAGGTTTTAGCACAAGATAAACAAAATGTGATCCCATTTGAAATTGAAAATAATAAAGGACGGGGCGGTTTTTTTGTCGGCGCTCAAGTTGTCTTTTATGAAAACGGCTGGGCCGGTAAAAATTACACTAATAGTGAATTTGGCGTGGTGACCGCTGTTTCTTTACCAAATAACCACAGTAAAGGACAGATCAAAGTGCGAACAGATCTGAATGAATACGAGTTGCCGTTGTGGAAAGCTAAAAAAGATCTCCTGTTGGCTTATGCGATCACGATCCATAAAGCTCAAGGGAGCGGGGCAGATAAAGTCTATGTCGTTGAAACAGGCAATTACGGTTTAGCCTATACCGCCGTTTCTCGTTCGAAGGGCAAGTTGAGTTTTGTCAACATGTCTGAGCAACAGTTGTTGGAGAGCTTGGACAAGCCGGCTACGGTAAAAAACAATGTGTATCAGTATTGAAAAAGACGACCCAGTACGAGCAGTTCAACTGTTATGTTGATCTTAACAATTTTCTCAGCTCTACTGTCTGGAAATTTATAAATAGTACAAAAAATGAACGAGTTTGTAATTGAGAAAATGAAATTACAAGCTCGTATTTTTTGTACCAAAGTAAAAGTGACTTTTAAAAAGTAGCTTTCTAAAAAAATCAATGAACTGTCATATTTGTAACGCAAAGTATGTGGAAGTAAGCTTTACATTTACGTTTGTAACGCAAAGTAGGGCGAAGTAGGTCTTACATTCTCGTTTGTGACGCAAAGTATGTGGAAGTAAGTCTCACATTTACGTTTGTGATACAAAGTAGGCCGAAGTTTGCGTTATATTCGACTCAATCGAAGTTCGTTTCGACTGGAAGTAGATCAAAGTTGTGCATTGTAAGGTTACTTAGTTGAGTTAGCGTTTTTATAGCTGATACTAAGCAAAGCAGGCAAATTTTTCAGTAAGAACTATTGCAATCTTTCTAAAAAATAAATATACCAAAAATTTCTCTGAAAAAATCAGGGAACTTTTTTCAGATATTATTTTGCTTAGTAAGAAATGAGTATGATCTTACATCCATAATCAATATAAGGAAGTTTGAGCCAACTAAAAATTATCAAAATAGAATTACACACAACGTATTGGTTATTTATCATATTTGTTTAACTTGCAATTAGTTCTATGCATAATATAGGTCAAACAGCAGATCAATGAAATCAACGAATAGGCTCTAATTAATTTGCAGGTCAAACTAGATCCTATTTTTATAATTTTCTATCTAGAAAGGATCAACGTTATTTTTAGCGGGAAAGAGTAAAAGTAAAAATTGCTTCATTTTAGCAGTTACTTCTTCTTTAGTGGTTGTTTTCTTGTTTTTCATCCACCAAAGTGCGATTTGCCTATACATCCCCAGTAAGATTTGACACGTGAAATCTGGATCTTGGGGCAACTGAGGATTTTGCTCCAGAAAATAAGTAAGCTTTTTTTCGAGTTGCATTTCAAGATAGTCGTCGATGATCTCGAAGGGAAATTCATCCAGAGAATCTATCTTAAAGTGAAGTAAAACTTGTTGATATTTCTCGAGCAGCTCAATGACTTTTTTAAAACAGGTTAGAAGATAGTCTAGTGGCTGCTTAGTGTCGGCTGTGCTGTCAATGTCTTGTAAAGTCTCTTTTTGGATAGTGTGGATAACAAACTTAATAAAATCGTATTTATCGTTGAAGTGTTTGTAAAAAGTTGGCCGTCTAACTTGTGCTCTTTTGCAAAGCTCATTGACCGTGAATTTATCCACTGTTTTTTTTTGAACTATGTCAAAAAAAGCTTGGATCAGTGAAGTATAAGTTTTTTGAACACGTAAGTCGAGTGATTCATCCATCGAAATTAACTCCTTTATGTAATTTTATTGTACAAAATTTTCTTTTCTGATAGTTAAGTTGCGTTTTTGCAAAAAGTGTTTGTTGCATTTTTAACTAGAGTTATTATAATCTGTAAATGAACAAATGTAAATAAACTATCATTTGTAAATTTAATTTGGCAAGGGGAGAAAAAGATAGCAGTTATTGAGATCGATCATTTAACCAAAGACTATGGACATCATCGCGGCATATTCGATGTATCTTTTTCAGTCAACAAGGGTGAAGTTTTTGGATTCTTAGGGCCGAACGGTGCGGGAAAAACAACGACTATCCGGCATATTATGGGCTTTTCCAAACCGCAAGAAGGCCAGATCTTGGTTGATGGCAAGGATAGCTGGTCCAGTGCAGCAGCTATCAAGCGTACTGTGGGCTATCTGCCGGGTGAATTAGCTTTTCCAGCAGGAATGACTGGTACACAGTTTATTGACTTTATGGCTAAAGAACGGCAAATTACCGATATGAGCAAGACAAACTACTTGTTAGATAAATTCGAATTAGATCCATCGGGCCCGATCAAACGAATGAGTTTGGGGACCAAGCGGAAATTAGCGGTCGTGACTGCCTTTATGCATGACCCGGAGATCTTGATTTTAGATGAACCGACCAGCGGGTTGGACCCTTTAATGCAGGAACGTTTTATTGAATTTGTATTGGCGGAAAAGAAGGCCGGCAAAACGATCTTATTATCTAGTCATATTTTTAGTGAGGTCGATGCTACTTGTGACCGGATCGCTATCATTAAAGATGGGGAAGTTGTTTCGACTATTGTAGCGGATGATCTAAAACAGAATAAGAACAAGGCTTTTAAAATCGAATTTTCTGACCACGAAACTTATGAGCGTTTTGTGAAAAATACGGTCTTGGATGTTTCGGTCAAACGCCCTGCGCAAGATCAAGTGAAATTGCATATTCAAGACGAAAACATTCATGAGTTTTTCACGGAATTGAGTCAATACCATTTGAACTTTATTTCTGAGATCAAGTTTACTCTTGAAGATTACTTCATGAACTTCTACGATCGCAATCGCAGTGTAGAAGAGGGGAAGGAGGAATTAGTTCATGGCATGTATTGAGATCAACAATTTAACGAAAGATTATGGACAGGGCCGTGGGATCTTTGATATTTCTCTTTCAGTCGATCAAGGTGAAGTTTTCGGCTTTGCAGGGATCAATGGCGCCGGTAAAACAACGACGATCCGTAATTTAATGGGCTTTATCAAGCCTGATAGCGGCCATGCCACGATCAACGGCCTTGACTGTACTAAAAAGAGTGCTCAAGTTAAACAAAAAGTTGCCTATATCTCAGGCGAGATCAACTTTCCGGGTAATGACAGCGGTGAAGTATTCTTGAAACGACAGATGGAAATGATCGGGCGAGGTAACTGGGAGCACTGTAAGAAGATCTGCGATAAGTTACAGTTGGATGCGACTGCCAATATTAAAAGTATGAGTAAGGGTATGAAACAGAAAACAGCGATCGCGGCTGCATTTTCGGCTGAATCTGATATTTTGATCATGGATGAACCGACAACTGGTCTTGACCCTTTGATGCGAGACACGTTTATTGAATTACTGGCAGAACAAAAGAAAATGGGTAAGACGATTTTTATGTCTAGTCATATTTTCAAAGAAATGGAAGAAACTTGTGATCAAGTAGCACTGATCAAAAATGGTAAGATCGTTGACATCGTTTCGATGGATGATATTCGTTATAACAAAAATAAGCGGTTTAAATTAGAGTTTAAGAATGATGCTAGTTTTAAACGTTTCTCTGAATTGTCTTATCACTGTATTAACATTCAACCAGATGACTTGCAGGTAACTGTTGAGATCAATGATAAGGATATTAACGAGCTCATGAATGATCTTTCGCAGTATGACGTTTTGTTCTTTAAAGAGATCAAGCAAACGTTTGAAGATTATTTCAATCAAACATTCAAGGAGGAAGCATAGATGTTCAGTAAACCGATTTTTAAACAAAGTGTCCGTTCAAATGGGGCATTGTGGCTCGTGATCACACTAGTCGCCAGCGCTTTGTTCAGCAACTTTATCATTCGTTTTGATCCGGCTGATTTTGGTGCTTTGTCGTCTGCAGCTGAAGGGACAGCATTTGGTAGTGTTCTTTCTGGATTTGGCACTATTTTGGGAACACTGGAAACTTTTTATAAAATGATCGCTATCATGCTGGGATTAGTTTATATTATTTTTTCAGCTAATAATTTGGTAGTTAATGAGGTCGATAGCGGTTCGATGGCTTATACGTTGTCGACACCTATTAGACGCAGTACCGTGATCTTTACCAAAATGGCATATATGATCGGCTCGATCGTTTTGATGTTTGGTGTTTTGACTGGTGTCGGACTTGGAGTTTCTGAATTAGCCCATCATAATGTTTCAGGTTCGCCAATGACCGAAGACGTTGAAGCGGCGGCCGATGCGATGGATCGCAAACCCAGCTATGTACGCAAACATTTGTACATGATCAAAGATGATAAGTATGCAATGCAAGCTGGCGCTGAAGCTCGTAAAATGGATAAAACCGCTTATGGTGAATACTTGGATCAGGCGATCTTACGTGATAGTTATAAGGCTGCTGCCACTAAGTTAACTGATAACCGTCAAGATAAATATTCGGATTCTGATAAGGATAAAGACGAGATCGAGATCACTGAGCAGGAATTAGCTAAAAAACCGCAATTGATGATGAAGGATAATGATGCGTTAGAAGCTGGAGCTAAGGTCACTGGTCAAAGTGTCAATGGTTATCGTAATTCAGTCAATGATCAGATCAAAAATAGTAAAAATAACCAACAAAAAGAGGCACTCAGCAAGCTTCCGGCTGATCCAACCGTGATTTTGTCGACGGCTACAACTGCTGGTGCTAAGGCTATTCATACTTCTGAAAGCAATATTAAAGATAATATGAGTTTGCTAAAAGACGATAAGGCGATCAAGGCTGCTTCTAAAGCAACTAAGGTTCCTGAAGGCCAGTTAAAAGCCTTGATTGACAGTTCCGAAGTTAACGCTGCCTTGAAGTCAGACAAATCTTTGGAATTTGACATTAGTACCTTTGTTTGGTTGAACGTTGGGGCTTGCTTATTGATTTTAGGAATGGGCAGTATTTCATTTTTTGCAAGTACGCTTTTCAACCGTTCTAACCAGGCGCTGGTCTTGGGCGCTGGTTTACCATTTGCATTCTTCTTGATCAGTATGGTCATTCAACAAAGCGATAGTTTAGAGAACTTGAAATACTTCTCGTTGACTACTCTTTACAAAACAGACGAGATCTTAAGCAACGGAGATTTTGGAATCCCACTGCTGATTTTAGGCGGGATCGCTGCAGTCTTGTATGGAATGTCTGCGGTGATCTTCTACAAGAAGGATCTCCCATTGTAATTCATAAAAAATTTAGAATCCTAATAAAAAAGTAGTGCAGAGAATGTTTGAAAACTCAGCACTACTTTTTTCTATTGTGGATTATTTTGGTCTAATAATTCGAGGGCTCTTTCAATAGTTTCTGCCTGTGAGAGATCTAAACGATGCGAAAGATTCAGTAATAATTTGCGGGTTTCTTGCGATGTGTTCACATGGATCGATTGTTCACGTTCTTTTTCTTTTGCCATAAAGTGTGCCTCCTAAAATTTAAAAACAGAGCAGAGCATACTCAGGAAAGGTAAGTACCAATAAACTTTCACGTTATAATTTTTTTGAACCTTGTAGTGAGAAAGTGGATAGATCCGGCTTTCCGTTACGTGTAGCTTGCGTAAGAAAAAAGAGAGAATTTTTCTTAGTCACTTATAAGGTAACCTAAAATATTTATGCTTAATTACTCCCGAATTATTCATACGAGGTTTAATATCGG
>NZ_AZFI01000084.1 GCF_001435755.1 Ligilactobacillus acidipiscis DSM 15836
ATTCGTTCAAGTTATTTCTTGCAATCTGCCCTGTCCAAAAATATTATGCACAGCAACAAAGGCTTGCCGCAATGCTCTAGTAGCCAAACGAGTCCTTAACACTTTTTTCCCGTTGCCGAATTTGACCGAAGTGCAGTCGCCGATCGCATAAACATCTGGAGCAGACGTTTCCAAATATTTATTCACACAAATTAACCCATCCAGACTTGTCTCCAATTCGTTTTTGACAAAAACCGTATTTGGTACAAACCCAAATGCTAGTATAGCTATATCGGTCGTGAAATCTCCTTGATCAGTTTTAATTACCAGCTGACCATCTTTTTGCTGCTGAAATTCTTCAACATTGATTTGAGTCCGAACTGAAATTCCGTTTTCTTTCGTTTGTTCTTGTAACCACCCAGATACTTTTTCTCCCACGTAATGGATGGCTAACGACTCATCTTTATCAAAAATTTGAACATCTTTATTTATCTTGCGCGCAGCCAATGCAAATTCAAGTCCTGCACGACCAGCTCCTATCACAGTTATTTTGTGATTGCTATTCATCTTCTCTTTTAAAACTTCAACTTGTCTATAACTCCGCGCCACCAAGACATTTTCATTTTCTACACCGGGAATAAGTGGTAACCTATTAGTTGCACCACTAGCAATGATCAATTTATCATAGCTGCGGACAAAAGTCTGACTAGTTTTTTTATTAACGATAGTCAGCTGATGAAACTTAGTATCTAGTCCAACCACGCTATGTGCCTGAAAAATTCTGACTCTTTGACTGTTTTTGACCATTTCTGTATCAAAATGCAGATCTGTCAAAAAATCAACGTCCCCCCCTGATATAAGCAGAAATATCTTCTGCCGCGAATGAGGAGACTTTATTTCGATCATAAATTTCGACCTCATTATCTGGGTCACACCGCAAAATTTCATCAGCGGCCATCATCCCAGCATGTGATCCTCCGATAATAACAATTTTCATATGAGCCTCCTTATTGGTGATAACCATTTATAATTTATTGAATAATTTTTTAGTGGATTTATCCCTTAAAAAGATTATATAATGGTATTCTGTGATATTAATGCAAATTAGCACTAAAACTTTTAATTTGCTGACTTTTATTAAAGCTACGAAAATTTCAGGTGAAAGGAGATCGGGACATTATGTATCGTTACTTTATTCAACCAATTTTTAATAAGTACAAGGGCTCTCTAGTTGGCTACGAAATGCTGATCAGAGAATATGTTAACGGTCACTGGCGATTGCCTCAGTGTTTTTCGGCAATCCCTAAGCAAGTTCAATCAGAGCTGCTTGTCACTGTCGCACAGAAGCTTTCACGCAAAATTGGTTTTGTGTATTTTAACTTAACTTGGGAACAGTTTTTAGATAATGAATTTGCTCAAATTTTGATAAAAACCCAAAAAGAGATCTCCCCAGTCACCTTGGCGATCGAAATAATAGAAGAACCGGTTCAAACAAACTATTCATTTGAACAGATCATCCAGCAGTTTAATTTTTACCGGCAGCATGGAGTCTTGATCACCCTGGATGATGTTGGTACAGGGATCAATACCCTAGAAAATATTCAGGGATTTTTACCTTACATTTTTGGATTAAAATTTCCCTTGCAAAACTTCCGCGCTGAAGGTCGGCAAGAACAAATAATTACAGAACTTGCCACTTGGAAAAAAATTGCAGATACTAATAATATTAGTTTAGTAGTCGAAGGCGTCGAAAATGAGGCTGACGATCAATTTCTAGATAATTTAGAAATTTCATATCGCCAAGGTTACCATTATGGAAAACCGCGGTTGTTTGAATAACAACGATTTCCCAAGTTTCTAATAATAAACATGCCATGTACATAATCGAGGATATTATACGCACAAATTTTCATAAATACAAGCATAATTTTTTGATAAAACTAATAGAAAAAGCTGCTCAAATTTCTTATTTGAGCAGCTTTTATATTATCAAAAGTTTCAATAAAACTATAGTAAAACTGAACTGATCAATTGTAATAAAAATAAAACTGAGAGGACAAGCATTGTCCGTGAAACACCGCTTTTCCGGCCAGCAGCAAACTTTGCAAAAGGATATGCAATAAATCCAAATGCCAGTCCACTTGAAATCGAGCCGGTTAATGGTATCAAAACAACAATCAAAAATGCTGGAAACCATTCCGAAAAATCAGTTAGGTCGATCTGCCCAATTTGCTCCATCATCAACGCCCCCGTAATTATGATCACTGGTGCGATCGCGGCATCAGGGACATAACTCAACAAGGGAATCAAAAATAACGAGATCAAAAACATGATCCCAGCAGTTAAAGAAGTGACCCCCGTTCTACCGCCGCTTTCGATGCCAGATGCACTTTCTGCAGCAGCAACTGTTGGGCTCGTACCCATAAAACTGGAACAAAAAGCTGCTATGGCACTAGCTTGATAAGCTCTTTGAAAATTAGGTGAATCTCCAAGCAATCCTTGCAACAACCCCATCGACTCGAAAACTAAGATCATCGTCATAGAGAAGACGGCTGCTAAAAATTTAACAGTGAATATTCCTCCAAAATCACCTTGAAACAAAAGTTTCCCGTATGAACCGAGTAACGATAAACTGGTATTGCTGCCTGATCTTGAATCCAAATGTACTAAAAATGCCAGTACACTTGTGACAACGATCCCGATCACAAAACCTCCAGGTACTTTTCGCAGGTATAACATCAAAGTCAAGGCAAGACAAAATAGTGCTAATAAAACAGGCAGACTGCTTAAATCTCCTAATGCAAGTAATGATTGCTTCCCGCCAGAACGGATCAGTTGCGCCTTCTCCAAACCAAGAACGACTAGAAACATACCGATCCCCGCTGTGATCCCATGCTTTAAACTAGCAGGGATCGCACTTGCGAAAACCTTACTCAGCGGAGTAAAAGCAATAAGCAGATATACCAGACCACTAACGGCGCAAACTGCCAAAGCCTGTTGCCAAGTAAATCCCATAGACTGGACAAGAGTATAGGTGAAAAAAGCATTAACTCCCATTCCTGGCGTAATGATAATTGGTGCGTCTGCAATAAAATACATCAGCAAACATCCAAGTGCTGAAGAAAAAATTGTCGCAAAAACGCTTAAGGAAGCAGGGATCCCGGCGTCTTTCAAGATGAGAGGATTTACTACGATGATATAGGAGATCGCAAAAAAGCTCGTCACCCCTGCAATAAGTTCTGTTTGTAAATTGATGTTGCTATTAAAACTGTGTTGCTTTTTCATTCTAAACTACCAGACAAAGATCCCGACCATTGCAGCAGATAGCAATGAAACCAAAATACCGGAGATCAGCATATAACCAACATTAGCTGCGATCACATCATTCTTTTCTTTATCGACCAATCCTTTGAAGGCCCCGATGATCATACCAATTGTTGAGAAGTTGGCAAATGAGGTGACAAAGACAGTCAAGACAGCGCGGTAATGGTCAGAAAAGGCTGCAGTAGCGATCGTCTTAGTAACCTTGCCCATAACAACAAATTCGTTTGTAACTAATTTCTCACCCATATACTGTGCAAACTGGAAGGCATCGTTCACTGGTAGCCCCATTAACCATGCAAATGGGAACATTACGATCCCTAAAATGTGTTCCAACGATAACCATGGCGTGATCCAGCCCAACACTTTATCGATCAAAGCGGCTAATGCGACAAAGGCAATAACATTAGCAGCAATGATCAAAACCAAACGGCCAGCGCCAAGAATTGAGTCACCCAGAAATGAGAAGAATGGTTCTTTTTTACCGGATTCATCTGCTTCACCGACTTCAGCTGCAGCAGAACCACCCATCGTAGCGATCTGATCATCTTCTTTAGGTACAACAACTGGATTGAGCATCGAAGTAACGATCAAAGCATTGATCACGTTGATCGGGATAGCTGTTAAGATAAATTCAGCTGGCATCATTTGCGTATAGGATCCCACGATCGAAGCCGTCACACAACTCATTGACATCATGGCGATCGTTAAGTTGCGTTTGGCATTCATTTGTTTCAACTGTAAGGAAGAAACGGCTAATGCTTCTGTGTTCCCTAAGAACATCATTTCAATAGCGAAGAAGGATTCAAAACGAGGTTGTCCTGTTAATTTGGACAAGCCACGACCCAACCACTTGATGATCCATGGTAAAACACCAATGTAAGTTAAAATGTCAAACAAAGGAACGATCATCAAAATTGGTAGTAAAACCTGGACAAACCAATCCATTTGTTTAACGTGGACCATACTTGGCAATGCAAAAGCAATACCAGTATATGCCACATCGACCAACTCATTAAAACCAGCAGCCGCGACATCAACAATAGTTCTCCCGATAGAAAAACTCGTCAAGAACCATGCCAATACTAGGTTAAAGATAACCATGATAATAATTGTTTTCCAGTTGATCTGAGATTTGTTCTTGGAAAGAAGCCAACCAAGCAATAGAAAAATTGCTAAACCAATAATATTTATAGCTAAATACAAAAAAATCCCTCTTTCTTTACGAAGCATATGTGCCTAAGCCCGCCATCATCCCTGTTAAAATGGTTTCAGACTTTGCCAAAAAAATAAAAATAACTAATCCTTAGTATAACGAGTTGGCTAATTAATGTAAATAAAATCCGAACGTTTGTCATGTACTTTTCAGGTTTCTCTAATGTATACTATTAAAAATAGGTATAAGGGACTGTGTAATAAATGATCTTGGCGTATAATTATAATGTTTCATTAAAAAGACTTTTTAATGACCAATAATTAACTGGGAGAAGTGGGATAATGGAAAATAAAGCAATAGATGTCGGAGTGTTAGCTGGCAAGATCCTAGTTGAAGCTGGGTCTGAAATGTGGCGTGTCGAAGATACTACCAAGCGAATCGTCGACCATGCTTCAGAAAATAAAACCGAAGCCTTTACCAGCTTAACTGGTTTATTAGTCAACTTAAAGGACACTCCTTACACGCGTTTCATGCAAGTTGAAAAACGTGGGATCAATATGAATAATATTAATTCAGTCAATGCATTGTCCCGCCAATACACAGAAAATAAACTAACTTTAGATGAATTAGAAGAAAAATTACTCCAAATAAACGACTCAAAGCCGCAATACCCACTCTGGTTGCAAACGATCGGTGCCGGCTTTGAAGGTGCCTTTTTTATGTTCATTTTTACCCAGACTTATAATTGGGAAGATTTTCCACTCGCCTTTTTTGCAGGAGCATTAGGCTACTTAGTCACATATTATGTCGGTACCCGAGTTCGGATCCGCTTCATGAGCGAATTTCTGGGAGCACTCACGGTTGGCTTATGCGCTGTGATCGGGGTTCGTCTTCATCTCGGGATCAATGTGCAAAATATTATCATCGGTGCTGTCATGCCAACCTTACCGGGGATCCCAATAATTAATTCTATGCGTGATATTTTCGAGGGAAATTTACTGTCCGGGATCGAAAGATTAATGGAATCGCTGATCATTTTAAGTGCGATTGCTTTCGGTGTTGGACTAGTCTTACGTTATATGTAATAAAGGGGTAGCCTTATGACGTTTTATCATTTTTTTATCCAGGCAACTTTTAGCTACTTAGGAACATTTACATTTGGTCTGTTTATTAACTTGCCAAAAAAAGCATTAAATATCTCTAGTTTAATTGGTATGGTTGGCTGGATCTTATATTGGTTCATATTTAAATTCGGCTATGGTTCAATACTAGGCAACTATTTAGCGGCCTTGCTAGTGGGCTTGCTCGGGATCATCTTTTCTTTTAAAAAGGCCATGCCTTCAACGATGTTTAGCTCTGGACTAGTTCCTCTTGTTCCAGGAGCCAGCGGTTATCAAGCTTTATCAGCATTTATCAATGGGGAAACGGTCCTTGCTATCTCAAAAACGACCCATGTCGCAATGGTTGCCGGTGCGATCGCGCTAGGTTATGTCACTGCCCAAATGATCGTTGATCTAGTAAATAAAAAAAATAATGTCGCATAAATTTTACTGTCAGCTCAGAAAGAAAGCGTTCACCGTGATGTGATGTTCAGCTATACTGAGTTTATATTTATCCAATATCTAAACGAAATTATTTAGGGGGAGATTTTTATGTCTGAACCAATGACCTGTCGCCAAACGCTTGCTGTAACTAGTCACAGGGTGTTAACTGGCGATTTAAATGAACATGAAACGGTTTATGGCGGCCGTTTGTTAGAAATGCTGGACGGAACAGCTTCGATTTCAGCTTCCAGACTGGCAAAAAGTGTCAGTGTTACAGCCTCGATGGACCAAACAAACTTTATTGCTCCGTTCGGTTTACAAGATTCTTTCTGCATTGAAACATACGTTAGCGGTTGCGGCAAACGTTCGATCGAAGTCTTTGCAAAAATCATTGGAGAACATTTGCAAACTGGCGAACGTTATATTGGGCTCACATCATTTTTAACCTTTGTAGTGACCGATAAAAGTGTTTCCTTAAGAAAAATCATTCCAGAAACGGCAGAAGAAAAAATGATCAATGCTGGTTATGAAAAACGCCAAGAAAACAGAATAAGCAGTTTAAGAACACAAAAAGAATTTAATAGCTCACTCAGTTCGGATTATCCCTGGGACCTGAACTGAAAATCAGCACTTGATGAAAATACTTAAATACAAAACTACACCGAAACGAGATGATGACCTGACTCGTTTTGGTGTAGTTTTTGTTTGGTTGCGTATAGAAATGCAGACTTGTTATATTTTGGGGTTCAGGTGCACTCTGATCGTCCATGACATTTCCAGCCTTGTGTCCGGTTAAAGACTTCACAGACGCATATCTGCAATATTTACGTCTGACCAGTTTCCTTTTGCAAATTTTAGCTGTTATTTGTCTATTTTTCTTCATAATTCTTCAAATTCCTGCTAGTTCTCATTAAAAGAAACCTTGATCACTTTACTTTTGGGCTGAATAACTATATGCGCCGGTGATCCAACGACTGTGGTTCCTGCTGAAACATTTTTTAAAACAACTGCCCCTGCACCCACCTTACTCTCTTCCCCAATTACTATCGGTCCTAGGATCTGTGCATTTGCTCCGATAAAAGCACCTTGTTTAATATGCGGGTGACGTTTTTGTCCATCAGATTCATGTCTGGATCCCAAGGTAACGCCATGCAGGAGCGTAACATCATCTTCGATCACTGCAGTTTCACCGACCACTACTCCTACGCCATGGTCAATAAAAACTCTCTTTCCGATCTGAGCAGCTGGTGCGATCAAGATCCCTGTCTGACGTGCACCATGGCTACTGACCAAGCCCGCCAAAACGTACAGTTTATGTTTGCTCAAATAATGAGCTATCCGGTACCAAAAAAGTGCATGTAAACCAGGATAAGTCAGCAAGATCTCTAGCAAACTGTGTGCTGCTGGATCTCTTCTAAGAATTGAACGCGCCGTTTCTAACATGATCATGTCTCCCCTTCAAGTTAGCAAAGCCCTGTTCAAGGTCCCAAAGCAAATCCTTCTCATCTTCAACACCAACAGATAAGCGGATCAATTCATCTTTAATTCCATTTTTCAAACGAGTTTCTCGTGGAATAGCACCATGTGTCATCAAAGCCGGGATCTCGATCAACGACTCAAGCGCTCCTAAACTTTCTGCTAAAGTAATTAAATGTAATCCTTCGACAAATTTTTGAGGATCTAGGCCAGACTGTAATTCAAATGAGATCATGGCCCCAAAACCATTCATTTGTTTGCGTGCCACTTCATGATCCGGATTATTAGGATCACCCGGATAATAAATCTTGCTAACTAATGGTTGTTTTGACAGATATTCAAAAACCTTCTCAGTGTTTGCTAAATGAGCTCGCATTCGTAATCCTAAAGTCTTCATTCCCCGCTGTAACAGCCAGCTTTCTTGTGGCGCCAAAATACTGCCGATCGAGTTTTGCAAATAGCCGACCTGATCAGCTAATTTTTGATCTTTCGTTACTATCAGTCCAGCAATAACATCGCTGTGTCCGCCCAAATATTTTGAAGCGCTGTGGATCACGATATCAATACCTTGCTCTAATGGACGCTGAATGTATGGAGAAGCAAATGTGTTATCAATAATACTCAAAACCCCATGAGCTTGAGAGATTCTGGCAAGCTCAGCAATATCAGTCACGTGCAATAAAGGATTGGTTGGTGTTTCCAAGTAAATAGCTTTAGTATTTTCTTGGATAGCATTTTCGACAGCAGTTAAATCACGAGTATCGACAACCGTAAAAGTCAGGCCCAGCCTCTTTAGCACAGTATCAAGTAGGCGGAATGTCCCACCGTACACATCATTTCCTACTACAAAATGGTCTCCTGCTGAAAACATTGAAAAGACTGTGTTGATTGCCGCTGAACCTGAAGAAAAAGCAAAACCAGCGACTCCCCCTTCCAAATCAGCAATTAACTTTTCAACGGCTTCTCGTGTCGGATTACCAGTACGTGAATACTCATACTCAGTCTCACCAATTTTCTTTTGATGGAATGTTGATGCCATATAAATTGGGATCGAAGTTGCTCCAGTATATTTATCTTCACTAACACCTGCATGTAATAATTTTGTTTCAAATTCCATGATCATCCTACCTCTTTTTCTTTAAACTATTTTTAAAATAATTTTTTAATCGTATATATTTTCACTCATATAGCGTTCGCTGCTATCAGGAAAGATAGTCACGATCGTACTATTTTCAGGTAAAGATTCGGCAACTTTTAGGCTTGCAGCAATTGCCGCTCCGCTTGAACTTCCAATAAAAAAGCCTTGTTCTTGGGCCATTCGTCTAACTTCAGCAAATGCATCTTCATCAGAAACAGTTATGGTCTGGTCGATCTGCAAGTCAGCAAAAAATGGAGGAACAAATTCGACTCCGATCCCTTCTATGCGGTGTGAGTGAGCAGGACCGCCATTTAAAATCGATCCTTCAGGTTCAACTACGATCGTCTTAGTATCAGCATCTTTTTCCTGCAAGTACTTTGCCACCCCAGCAAAGGTCCCTCCGCTGCCAGCACCAGCAACGAAAGCAGTGATCGGCTGTTTTAATTCGTAAACTGGTAGCGTCAAGAATCTTGTGTAAATGAA
>NZ_AZFI01000085.1 GCF_001435755.1 Ligilactobacillus acidipiscis DSM 15836
ATATCGACAAGCACCACAAATAAAAAAGCCGCCCTGCGTAACTTTGGTCGGTTACAGGGCGACAATGTAGTTTTGTAATCTAGGCCACCGCCTTTGAAGCGGCTTGCACGGGAAGTCCTGTTTTCGGCGGGACTTCCTTTTTCTGTTTATGTTATAGCATGCCCTTTAAAAACTAGCTAACGTTTTAAACTTTGATCAAGTTTGGATTTGGGTTGCTATTTAACAAAAATATGTAATCTCACTTGTCTTTTATGTTTTGATGAGCTATCAATTGAGTTGGTAGTTCAGGAGGAAGGCAGACTTTCCCTATCTGAATGTATAGAAAGTCTTTTACCAAAACTTGTGACGATTATCAACGTCGCAGTATAGCCCGATCGTTTTAGCACGTTATTAACTTGGATAACATTTCAGTTACCCACTTAGCTTTTTCCACGCTCCTACCTTGCCCCGCGTGTTGACCTTTCGGCTCTCTGTTTGCTAAGCTCCCTATCAAGGTTCACTTTAGTCCAATCGACCGCTTACGAGTAACTAACTAACTTTCTTGATTCACTCACGCACAACACTACTTGTTACGTCAATCTTCCTGTTAGTGACAACTCCAGTCGTATCTTTCGGCGAAGTTCAGCCATAATAAGTGCATGCACTACCATTGCTCTTTATCCTGCTACACTCTACTCCTCTTCGTGCGTAGTTTAGACTTCTGATCTTTTATCAGTACAGGCTTGCAACATTTACCCGTTGACCTTAGGTTACCTGCAATAACGAAACACGTAACCCACGTTTACTATTTGTTTAAGCGGTGTAACTTCCGCTTTTTAAGTAATTTCCATTACAGTTACCCCCTGCAGATTGACTTTTTTTGCATTAAAAAACCGTCAACCAAGGCATTTGCCTTAATTGACGGGTCTAATTTCATCATTAAATCTTGAACTCCTAGCCTTTTTCAGTTATTCTATTACTGCCGCTTATCTTGCGGACAAGCTTCTTAGCTTGTATAATAAAGATAACTTAGCGCTAGAGCTATAGTTTTAATTGATGGTGTATTCATCAATTAAGGCTCTCGTCATTCGATTACCAGTCGAATTTCGAGCTAGCGTTTTTAGTTTGCCCAAAAACACTAATACCTTTCTTATATGTATTCAATTTTCATCTCTTTAAGAATACCCTACATAAATCAAAAAAACAAGTTTAAATGCCGACACAGCAACCAATATAACAGTTAACTATCCACTTAATATTTTGAAAAACGCTTAGAACTCGCCTCTCAACACCTAATAAAAAAGTTCTAGCTATCGCAAAAAGCCTCTTTAAATTAAGCAAACATACGTTTGATTTTGTAAAGAAATGGTGCTATAACAAAGTTGTTCTTCCGGAAGAAACTATAAAATGTACAAACGAAAGGAAGCCTTTTTATGGCAACTCAACAAGAAACTAATGCTCGTTATATTTATTCTTACTTCGTTAATAAAGGATGGACACCCCAAGCTGTATGTGGCATGTTAGGTAACATTCAATCTGAATCTGGTATAGTTGCTGATATTTGGGAAAGTGGTGTCGGTCCCGGGTACGGTCTTGTTCAATGGACACCTTCTAGTAAATTGATTGACTGGTGCAATAGTCAAGGTCTTGATTATCACGACATTGGTGCTCAATGTGCCCGTATTAATTATGAAATGAATAATGGAATTCAGTTTGCTCCCTCAATGTCATACACTATGACTGCTCAACAATTCATAAAAAGCACAGAATCGGCAAATACTCTAGGTTTAGTATTTCTTGCTAACTATGAAAGGCCTTTAAATCCAGACCAACCTCAACGCGGAACTCAAGCCGAGTATTGGTACAGTCTCCTTTCTGGAAATACTACACCCACACCTGTAACACCTACAGAACCCTCAAAACCAGTGACCCAAAACACATATACTGTTCAGTCTGGTGACACTTTAAGCGGTATTGCTTTAAAGTATGGAGTTACAGTTGCTCAACTAACTTCGTGGAATAATATTTCTGACCCAAATAAAATTTACGTTGGGCAAACTTTAATTCTAAAGGCTGGTAATAATGGAGAACAAACCCAACAAAAAAGTTACACCGTTCAGTCTGGTGACACTTTAAGCGGTATTGCTGCTAAATACGGCGTTTCTGTTTCACAATTAACTTCGTGGAATAACATTTCTGACCCGAACAAAATTTATGTTGGACAAAAATTAGTTTTATATAGTAATGGCGGTGGTAGTGGGACTGTCGTTTACACTGTTAAATCAGGAGACACACTAAGTGGCATTGCGCAAAATTTTGGTGTCTCAGTATCAAACTTGCAAACATGGAATAATATTTCAAATGCAAATGAAATTTACGCAGGTCAAACCCTTTTGATTTATAACTCTAATGGTGGTGGTGGAGCTAAAGTTTCTTACACCGTTCAGTCTGGCGACACTCTAAGTGGCATTGCCGCTCGTTTCGGTGTTTCAGTATCACAATTAAGTTCGTGGAATGGTATATCCGACCCTAATAAAATCTATATTGGACAAGTACTTTCAGTCTACACTTCAGGTTATAGTGGTGGTGGTTCTCAAAGTTACACAATTCAATCAGGGGATACTTTAAGTAGTATTGCTACCAAATACGGCGTTACCGTTGCTCAGCTAACCTCTTGGAACAATATTTCTGACCCAAATAAAATTTATGCAGGTCAAATTATAACGGTCTAATTTCTATAATGTTAGGATAGATGATAAAAGGAGGGACAGTTATGAATAAGAAAAAGTTAATCTGGCTATATAGCCTTGGGGGGTTAATTGTTATTATTCTTGCTGCATTTTTTATCATCAAGGCAGTTAATAATCATCAAAGCACAAATAATTCTAGTAGCTCTGCTAAAGTTGAACAGTCAAGTAGCAAAAAAAAGACTAGTAAAGAATCTACTTCTAAAAAAAGTAGTCAAAGTTCTTCTAGTTCAAGTAACAGTAATTCCGCTAGCAGTCAAAGTAGCTCTAGTTCAACCAATTCCAATTCTTCCACCGCTACTAGTTCTAATAGTAGCCAAGCGCAAACCGCTAACTCTAGCAGCCAACCCACAAGCTCTTCTACACACACACAATCAAGCAGTTCTAGCGAACCAGCCGTTGGTTCAATTACTACACGTCCACAGGGAGCTTGGGTAGCTACGTTTGAACGTAACCTTTACAATGGTTACAAGGTAACCCCAAAATACTATAAATATTATGGTAATGGTCTTTGGGAAGTATGGGTTAATGAAATAAATACCAATAACTATCCTTATGTTACTGTCAACCAGTATAATGGCAATTTCCATGGTTAAACTTAGATTTTAAGATTATTTAAAAAGCCTCTACTCTTTCTATAGAATAAGGGCTTTTTTTGTACCACTCCCAGCTTACATCCAAAATATTCGCCATTAATTACCCAAACAAAAATTTCAAACTTGATCCACGTCAATTCTTTATCGGTCGAACCACCATATACTAAAGACATCAATTAAGAAATGGAGCGGGGATTATGAAATTTCAAAGATATATTAATCAACACACAAATCAAATTACATTGATAACGGCAATATTAATTGGCGTAGGTCTCTTGGGGAAAGTTGTTGACAGCGATATGATCTACACGGTTTCATTTATCGCCGCTTCAATTATCTCAGCTGTGCCGATCGTTCTTCGGGCGGTTTCAGCACTCCGGTTTAAAACGATCAGCATCGAATTACTTGTCAGCATTGCTGTGATTGGCGCTTTCATCATTGGCGAGTACAATGAATCAGCAATCGTCACTTTCTTGTTCTTATTTGGGACGTTTTTGGAAGACAAAACGTTGGCCAAAACCCGCCACTCAATTAAAGGTTTGACGGAAATGGCACCGACTACCGCAATGATTGTAGATGATGACGGCAACACTGAGGAGACGGATGTTGACTTTGTCGACGTTGACGACGTCGTCTTGGTCAAAGCCGGCGGTCAGATTCCGGTTGACGGGGAAATTGTGGATGGATCCGGTCACATCAACGAAGCCAGTATTACTGGTGAATCAAAACTAGTCACTAAGGGCACTGGCAATCAGGTATTCTCTGGCACCATCTTAGACAACGGAACACTTAAAGTTCGGGCAACCAAGGTTGGCGACGACACCACGTTTGGCAAAATTGTTGAACTGGTTGAGGATGCTCAAGACACCAAGTCGCCAGCAGAAAAGTTTATTGACAAATTTGCGACTTATTACACTCCGGCAGTTTTGATCATTGCATTGATTGTGGGCTTGGTTACCAAAGATTTCCGATTAGCGATTACCGTTTTGGTCTTGGGATGCCCTGGGGCCTTGGTCATCGGCGCCCCGGTTTCAAACGTGGCTGGAATCGGTAATGGTGCGAAAAACGGTGTCTTGATCAAGGGCGGTGAAGTGATGAACACCTTTGCCAATGTCGACACGTTGGTATTCGATAAGACCGGGACCCTGACTGAAGGGAAAACGGCGGTTACTCAGTTCAAAGATTACTCAAGAGACCAGTTGGCCTTGCAAATTGCCACAGCCGTTGAAAAGCAGTCGGATCATCCATTGGCACAAGCAGTTGTTAAATTCTCAGGTGATCATCATATTCCGTTTGAGGACGTTCAAGTTGCCGATGCTGACACAGTCAAAGGCCGTGGCGTTAAGGCAACTGCCAACGGTAAAAATGTTTTAATTGGTAATTTGAGAATGATGAACGATGAAAATGTTGATTTGACGTCTGAACAACGTCAAGACTTGGAAAACATCCAAGGCGAAGGCAGTTCAACAGTTATCGTTGCCTTCGACGGGCAAATTCAAGCCATTCTTGGTATCTCGGATGTGATTCGTCAAGGCGTTAAGCAAAGCCTGGCGACACTCAAGTCACTCGGCATCAAGAAGACGGTTATGCTGACCGGTGATAACCTGCAGACAGCCAATGCCGTTGCAGAACAAATCGGCATTGACGAAGTCCACGCAGAACTTTTGCCGGAACAAAAAGTCGAATACGTTAAACAATTCCAGCAGGAAGGCCACAAGGTTGCCTTTGTCGGCGACGGCATCAACGACAGTCCGTCATTAGTGACGGCTAACATCGGGATTGCCATGGGAAGTGGAACCGACGTGGCGGTTGAAACCTCTGATGTCGTCTTGATGTCATCAGGATTCAATGAATTGATCCATGCATATGGACTTTCCAAAAAAACGGTCATCAACACCAAGGAGAACATTTTCATCGCCATTGCGACGGTTGTCGCCCTCCTGATTGGCTTGATTCTCGGATTTATTTACATGGCCAGCGGAATGTTTGTCCATGAAGCCAGTATCCTGGTTGTCATCTTCAACGCAATGCGATTAATTAATTATCAGCCAAAAGCTGCCAAACTTGATCCAGATCAATTATCGGTTGGCGAATGGGATGTATCATTAAAACAGTAAATGAGATGGAGGTTATCAATATGAGTAAAGCAATTTTACAATTAGACGCGCTGTCATGCCCGTCATGCATGCAAAAGATCGAGGGCGCACTTGAAAAGCAGGATGGTGTGGAAAACGTCAAAGTCTTGTTCAATGCAGCCAAAGTCAAAACTGATTTTGACGGCGATAAAATTTCCGCAGACAAATTGTCAGACACGGTAACTGATTTAGGCTATGAAGTTCAATCAATGAAAGTGAAATAGGTGAAGAATATGACAACAGCAACCCCCGAAAAATTATTTGAAGCAGAAGTTAAGCAAGCAGATATCGACCACCATACCCCAACGGCTGGTGCGATGACCGGCCACATCGTTGCCAATTTGGAAGTTTTATCCAACAAACTCCAGATGGCAAAATGGTATGTGAAGGGAATGTCGGCCCAACAGCTGAAAGTCCTATTCGGCGACTTACTTAAGCAGGCGTACGACCAAAAGGATGCCTTGGGCACGGTCTTAATCGATGAGGCCTTAATTACGCCAAGTACCCAAAAGGAATTCACAGAGTACACCATGCTGGAAGAAAATGGCCAGAACAAATATGAATCTGTAGAGTGGCTGGTCAACGACTTCGTCCACGACTATGACACTGAGAACATGTTTGTCACCCGGGCAATTAAGCTTGCTGAAAAAGAAGACCGTCCAGTCTTGGCACAACATTTGGTTGGCCTGCTGCAAGATAACAACCACAACATCGCTACTCTGCAGGCCTTGCTTGGTAAGACACCACGAGAAGGCTTGGATGAGGAAGACGACGAAGATTAATCCTCAATAGATACACGAAAAAAGTTCCGAAGCAATTTTGCTTCGGAACTTTTTTAATATCATTTTTTCGAATTCAAAGATTCAAACAAATCAGCACAATAACACAGGCAATCGTACTTGCCAGGATCCACCAGCCAACCCGATAAGCTGTCCGCTGATAGGTTGAAATTTGTTCCTGACTTAATTTGTCAAAATCAGGCATCCTAAGTGAGACTTTTTGAAATATGCTAGTCTGCAGCAGCGTATAGTCTTTTTTTGATCAGCAGCTGATAGCTTATCCACGACAATACCAGGGTCAAGCCGATGAGTGCAACATTGATTGAGACAAATATTAACAGGACGCAGATGATGATCGCACTAGTCAGAATTATCCGCCGAGTTCTCATTTTTACCACTCCTCGTATTATTAAAAATGTATTCAAGTATTGACCAGCTTCGCTGTTTGGATGCTGTGTGATATTCTCTAATTGTTCATTGGATTCGGATCCAACTGGTATAGGCTTTCGCCTCCTGTAGTTTATCTACATTTTAAGAATGCCGCCCAGATGAATTGTTTAAGTTCAAACCACAAGCTGTAGTGTTAGCTGATGATTTTGATAGCTCGCGTTCTATCAAGCAGCTAGTCATTGGATGACTTGTCTACTCATAAATTGCGAGGATGTTCTGAAGATTCATAATTAGGGAGTATCACACAGCACCCAAGCTTATCCAAAATAAGAACGGAAAGGAGGTCTGAATCAATGAACTTGAATGTTGGTATTGATGTTTCAAAATTGAAGCTTGATTATTGTGGAATGGATTCAAATAAGCAAGTGTGTTTCCAAGGTGAAGTAACAAACACCCCGAAGGGGGCCGGTCATATTCGTGATGAGATTTTAGAAGCTGTCTAAAATCTCTTAAGTAATAGTGCTAAAAACGCTAAAACGACTATTTGCAGACTGGTGGTTAATTGACGCTCACAATTTTTCCAAAGTCGCCGACAATTCTCTAGCCAACTAAAAGATCGTTCGACTACCCAACGTTGGGGCATGACTTCGAATCGATGCAACTCATTGCGCTTCGCAACCTGCACGGTTGCGTTTAAATTACTGGCTACATCGAGCTGAAAATTAACGCCTGAATAACCACCATCAACTAAGGCATTTTGAACCTGGCGTAAATGCATGGCATGTAAAGCGATCATTGCACTGGCCCCGTCTCGATCAGAGACGTTTGCTCGCGTCATGTGAATGGCCTGCGGAAAGCCATTGATATCAACTGCCAGATGGCGCTTAATCCCCGAGATTTTCTTACCAGCGTCGTAACCTTTGTTTTCAGCAGTAGCGGTGTTTTTGACGCTCTGAGCGTCAACGATAATAAAGGAAGTTAAAGCTGAACGTCCTTGGTAAGTTCGCCGAGCAATGACAATTTTTTTAAAACTTGTTCCAATAAAGAATCAGCCGTAAGCTCAGCTTTAGTTGACCAAATTTTGTAATAGTTGTAAACTGACCGCCATTCTGGGAAATCACCGGGGACTTGACGCCATTGGCAACCGGTTTTCAAGACATATAGGACCGCACAGAAGACCTCGTAGAGGTCATATTTTGGAGGCTTAGTTCGCTTACGAAAATTTTCTAAAGCTGGTCGAATTAATTCAAATTGTTGCCGAGTAATATTGCTGGGATAATTTTTCATAGCTTAAACTCGCTTTTTACATAGAAGTATATCAAAAATCATAGATCTTGGACAGCTTCTAAGAGACCAACGGCCAGATTTAAAAATTATTAATCAATTAACTAGGGACTGTCTGAAAACTAAAAATTCNCGAGGCCTTGCGTAACGTAGTCGACCGGGGCATCAACACCGACGAGTTAGCTGAACCCAACTCATTCGCCATCCTCCGCTACCTGGGGATCACCTCCGAGTCTGGGTCGTCCGACATTCTCTCTGTCTGTCAGTTGATGATCGACAAGAACCTGAGTTTTAAAGCCATCGATTTCAACCAGGAATACGCCATCGACGACCACGAAAAGAAGATTCTCTTCCAGCGGATTCGGCGCGCAGTTAAAGCTGGGCTGACCAACCTGGCAAGTCTGTACATCGATAACATGGGCGACGAAATCCTGGTCGAATACGCCAACGCCCTCTACGAATATAAAAACGTGCGGGCCGAGATGGCCTACCACCAAGGTAAGCGCGAATCTGGCGGCAAGGTCTCCTTACAACACTTCTTCGACGGACTGACCCACGAAATCTGAGGATTGACGGGGTCCAAACCTATCTGCGATTAAGCATTTCAAAATTTAAGTCTTATTATGTGACTGTGCTTCTGATGTTGACGCTTCTTTTTATCCAGTTCGTATTCTAATTCTTTTTGTGCTTTCTTTTGTCTGTTAAGTTCGTGGTCTTGTCTATTCTCGTAAAGTAAGCTCATTAAGGTATCTGACAATAATTTGTTCAAATATCTTGCCGGTGTGCTTTCGTTATAGTTGACGGCTCGATAATCAGGCATATTTTCTTTACGAAAATTATCATTTCTTTGGTTATGCTGTTGTATTCCTTTTTTAGCCTGTTCAACTTGTCTAGCAGAAATCTTTTTATCTTGCCCTGCTTCCCCAATGAATAACTGTTGTGTCCCCCTATTCTTCAATACACGTAACAAATTAGCGTTTTGAATCTCATCAGATTTAACCTGTCCGCTTAGATAAGCAAGTCCCTGGGCATGTTCCTGGGTCGTGAATTGTACTGCCGGATTGTTTTTCAACTGGTCTAAATCACGCTT
>NZ_AZFI01000086.1:0-3895 GCF_001435755.1 Ligilactobacillus acidipiscis DSM 15836
TTTCTTTAAACAACTCTTGGATAATGGCTAATGCCTCGCGCGTGTTCCGCGCAAACCGATCCAGCTTAGTGACAATCAAAGTATCACCTGTTTTTAGAGCGCGCAACAGTTTTTGAAACTCCGGTCGTTCAGTAGTTGTGCCGGTAAACTTTTCCTGAAAGATTTTTTCTGCTCCTGCCAATTTTAGTAACTCAATTTGATTTGCTAATTTTTGTTTTCGACATTTGTTGCATGAAAATCCTCCTCAAGTGTATGGATAAGACCTATACCATTTTTCGATACTACTTTAAATTAATTCTAAATTATGTTTATGGCAATCCTAAAAAGTGTTAAAATTCTTGTCAGAGGGGGAAATCACGATGAAAACCTATACGGACTATTTCTTTGATGAGCCAGCGTTTGATCTCCACGATGGCGGGTACGTGCCGCTTGAGGTCAGTGATGCGCCTGAGAAGCCCTTAAATGTGCCGCCGTTGTTGAAACCGGATAAAGAGACGGCGACCGACATTTATTACACGGTGACAGCAGAGGCTGGGGAAACGCAACTGTTACCTGGGGCGAAGACCAAGACGTGGGGCTATAATACCAGTCTGTTAGGTCAGACGATTGTGTATCGCCGTGGTCAGCATACGCATGTGACACTGAAAAACACCCTGCCTGAGTTGACCACTTTTCATTGGCATGGGGCTAATGTCAGTGGCCCTTATGTTGATGGCGGATGCCATGCGCCGGTTTATCCGGGTGAAAGTAAGCATATCGACTTCACATTGGAACAACCGGCGACGACTTTGTGGCTGCACGCGCATCCGTGCCCATCCACAGCCGAGCAGGTTTGGCATGGTTTGGCTGCCATGGTGATTGTCAAAGACGACCATGAAGCCAGCCTGCCATTGCCAAGGAACTATGGCGTTGACGATATTCCGGTCATTTTGCAAGACCGGCGTTTTCATGAGAACAACCAGTGGGACTACCGGGCTGATTATGATCCTGACGGTGTTGCTGGGCCAACTGCAATGGTTAACGGTACAATCAATCCCTATTTTGATGTCACCACGCAAAAGGTCCGGTTGCGTTTTCTGGATGGTGCTAATCGCCGTGAATGGCGGTTGCATTTTTCCGATGACCTGCCATTTACGCAAATTGGCGGGGATGGCTCACTGTTACCGGAGCCGGTCAAATTTACCCATTTGATGCTGACTTGTGCTGAGCGTGCCGAAGTGATTGTTGATTTTGGCCAATACCATGAAGGCGACGAGGTCACCTTATATACGGATGATGTGCCATTGCTAAAGTTCCGCATTCATGCGTTCAAACCGGATCAGACTACCTTGCCTGATAAGTTGTTCGATGTGAAGGCACCAGTGGTTGACCCGGCTTTGCCAGTTCGCCACGTTGTGATGCAGGGGATGGACGAAGGTGTTGCGATTGATGGTAAAAAGTTTGCCATGCAGCGGATTGATGCCACGCAACCAATTGGCAAAGCCCAGTACTGGGATGTTACCAATAGCAATGATGCGCCTGGAATGGTTCATCCATTCCATGTGCATGGAACCCAATTCTTAGTCTTGTCGCGGAATGGGCATGCGCCGTATCCAAATGAACATGGTTTCAAAGATACAATTGGCGTGAATCCTGGTGAAACGGTTCGGCTGCTGGTTCGCTTTGATTTGCCAGGGGTTTATATGTATCACTGCCATATCATTGAGCACGAAGATGGCGGCATGATGGCACAGATTGAAACATTCGATCCAGCCAAGCCAAAGCAAGAATATAAATTGATGGATATGGATACGTTAATGATGGCCTTGGCTAAAGAACGTGGCGTCAAACCATCTGAGATTTGGATGGGCGGTATGCAGTCTTATGAAAAAATGGGAATGAAAATGTAAACGTCCCACAATACTAATATAGAAAAAGATGATTTTAATATGCACTCTCCAACGATCAAACATCGCGGGGCTTTTGTCGCCACGTTACTGACAGGTACCTTTTCGATGTCAATTTCTCAGTCTTCTTTAAGCACCGCTTATCCTGCTTTTATGAAAGCTTTTGGTTTAGGAGCGGATACAGTTGCTTGGCTGACAACCGGCTTTATGTTGGTGATGACCTTGATGATTCCGGTTAGCCCATGGCTGTTGCATAATGTTACTTTCCAACGGCTTTTCCAAGCGATTGAACTCATTTTTGCCATTGGGACAGGCTTATGTATCTGGGCACCGAGTTTTACCGTGCTCATGATTGGCCGGTTGCTTGAAGCGATTGCGGTCGGGATTATTTTCCCGAGTTTCCAGACCGTGTTGCTGACGATTACGCCGCATAGTGAGCGTGGTCGGGTGATGGGCACGGCGGGATTGGTCATGGGCTCAGCCTTGGCAGTCGGTCCGATTATTTCCGGTGTTTTGCTGACATGGTTCCCTTGGCAGGCTTTATTCTTGTTCTTCTTGGTCGTTTCGCTGCTTGTGCTGGCCGTTTCAACGGTGACCATTGCGTCTGTCATGCCATTGCAACCGACGCAACTGGACTGGGTGTCCTTCCTTTTATCCGCAAGTTTTCCAATTCTACTTTATGCCTTGGGTGCTTTGTCGAAAAAAGGCTTAACTGTTGGCGTGGTTGGTTTGTTGATTTTAGGCGTTCTGGCAGCTGGTATTTTCGTTGTTCGGCAATTGAATCGCCAACCACCAATGTTGCAAATGCGAGTTTTTGCCACTGGTATGTTTACTAAAGCGGTGTTTCTGACCGGAATTTCATACGTCGGTTTGATTGTCACCACTATCCTGATGCCGCTTTACTTTCAAACGCTACTTGGTTTGTCACCGTTGATTTCTGGCTTGTCCTTAGTGCCAGCTGCGGTGTTGCTGAGTATTTTGAATCCAATTAGCGGGCGCCTACTGGATCGCTTTGGACCGCGTGTCGTGGCCATGATTGGCATGTTGTTGATTACTGGCGGCTTTGGTCTGTTAGCAGTCTTTGCCCATCATTTACCGCTGATTGGGGCAATTATGTTGGCGATGGCGACTGAAGCCGGCAATGCCTTTGTGATGATGCCTTCAGTGACGGCTGGCGCGAATGCTTTGCCGAATGAGCTCGTGGCAGACGGCACTGCGGTTACAACGACGGCTCGTCAGTTATTCGGTTCTGCCGGTGTCATGTTCGCCACAGTGTTGTTGGATGGCATGCAAACCACGCTGCGAAGTCATGCTGGCGGTTTTGCTGTTACCTTCGCTGTGTTTGCTGGCGTGGGCCTGATTGGCTTGCTGTTGGCGTTGACGTTACCAAAGGAAGTCGCGAAGAAAGCGGTATAGCTGCGAATTCGTGCTTTGCATCTACAAAAATAACCGCCTACCAAAATGTAGACGGTCATTTTTGTTGCAACTAAGCATGCTTGACTGGGTACTTAGCCGCAAATGATCAGGAGAGAAGCATCGCGACTAGGAAAGGAGGGCAACACGGTTGCTTTAGTCAACAAAGACCAGTTCGATAGTTTCATCTTCCGGTTTGATGTTGACAGATAAATGACGATTAAGGTCGGCCACCAGTTTGCCTGCGAAGGCCATCTTCTCGTCGAATTCGGTCATGTGCGAAGTAAACGGGACGCTTTGGTAATTAAAGTTTTCGCCGATATAGCCCGGATCAGTCACGTAGCGCAAGTTGTTTTCGTCGTGGCGACTGCCCGGTTTCAGGACGGTATCCAAATACTGATAGAGAATCGTTGGATCGTAGTTCAGCGGCTTATCAAGGGTCGTGGAAAGCTTGTAGCCGGTTGCTTGACCAGCGAATTGTTCGTTGATTTGGACTTGGGTAAGGCTTTGATACAATTTCAAAACGATCACTCCTCTTCTTTTCACTTTTAGTATAGCAGTTATGGTAGATTGTAAAATTAATCCGAACGCTGTTC
>NZ_AZFI01000086.1:4187-8902 GCF_001435755.1 Ligilactobacillus acidipiscis DSM 15836
CGAATTGTCAAACTAAGTGCAACGGTTTGTCAAAAAATACTTCATATGGGGTTTCATAGTTTAACACTTTGCGAGGACGTTGATTTAACTGCTTTTGGCAGTGTTCAACGTCCTGTTCTGTATAATTATCAATATCTGTTCGCTTGGGAAAATATTCCCGGATTAATCCATTTGTATTTCTCATTTGTTCCACGCTGTTCAGGCGAATATGGATCGGGCCAATAGACAGTAACACCTAACCTTTCGCTGATTTCATCAAGATGAAGAAATTCGGTCCCATGATCTGGTGTAATAGAATGAACAAATTATTTAGGAATGGCCCCTAACAGTTCAACTAAGCCTTTATTTATCTCCTGCGAGTCCTTTTGCACAACCTTTTTGATAAGCGTAAGCCGACTAAGCCGATCGACAACCGTTAAAAGGATGGAGTGACCCGTTCGACCAATCACAGTATCAATTTCCCAGTCACCTTATACGTTGACGCTGGTTGATAAAACCAGGGCGCTCATGGATCGAGATATAGTCGGTCTGTACTTCTCGATGTCGTCTAGTATTCTTTGAATGCCGAGTCCGATGTTTATGTCTGAGATGGCGCTGAATACCGGTATCACCACGTGAGGAGTACTTCTCACCTAAATTGTGTTGATAGATATGACGGTAAATTGTGTTGTAGCTAACACACCATTGATGTTCCTTATTAAAGCGAGCGGTAATCTGCTCTGGTGACCAGTGCAGATCTAAGATGTAATGAACAATTTGACGGCGTAATTGTGGATGGCTGTCTAATAGCCGCTTCTTGTGACAATTCTGCCGCTTTTGATGATAGTCATTATCTGCTTTGCTTGGGGAATAATTACCTGCACAACGTTTTAACTCCCGTAAAATAGTGCTTGGATTTCGCCCCAGCCGTAACGCAACAGCCCGGATAGATAACCCCTTAGCTCGTAAAAACATAAGTATTTCACGTTCTTTTATAGTAAGATGTTTATAGCTCATACCGGATACCTCGAATTGTTTGATTTGGTCGTTAAACATATTCTACCCGGTATGGGTTTATTTTTTTACTTTGTGTTGCATTTCAATTGTAAATTCGCCATCGGAAGAGAGCTGTATATACTGATATAATAGGCTTTACGCCTATTTTTTTGTGTGCAAAATTATGTTTGAAATTGATATCGAATGGTACTTTGTGCCTTTCGGTATAATATATATTCCTGGAATGTCAATTTAAGCGCTTATTTAGAGGGGAGTAGTGATAAAATTAGTTAAGTAAGTTTAATTAAAGGGGAATACTTAGAAATGCCAACACGAAAACAAGCTGCTCAAGCCTTTGTCAAAACTTGGAGTGATTCATCTAAGGGGCGTGAAGATGCCGACCGTCAGTCTTTTTGGAATGATTTATTACAACGGGTTTATGGAATTACTAATTACTATAATTATATTGAGTATGAAAAAGATGTTCAGGTCCAAGCAGACGGTAAAATTACTACTCGTCGAATTGATGGTTATATTCCGTCCACTAAAGTTATGATTGAAATGAAAGGTAAAAATGTTAATGACCTTTCTAAACCGATTAAACAATCAGGTGGAGATGAGTTAACCCCTTATGAACAGGCTAAACGGTATGCTAATCACTTACCTAATAGTGAGCAACCACGTTGGATAATCGTTTCTAATTTTAGTGAATTTGACATTCATGATATGGAGGATCCACTTGGTGATCCTGAAATAATACGGCTAGAAGATTTACCCCAGAAGGTAAAAGTACTAGAGTTCCTGGTTAATGTTGATCAGCAAAAGATTATCAATGAAAAGAAGCTATCAGTTGATGCTGGTAATTTAGTAGCTAAAGTTTACGATGAGTTAACGAAAGCATATGCGGCTGGTAGAGGGGTAGATATTGACGACCCTAAGATTCAACAGAGCTTAAATATGCTAATCGTTCGTTTAGTATTTTTGATGTACGCAGACGATAGTAATCTTTTTGCTAGGGATAACTTTTTTCAAAACTTTATTGAGCGGAGAGAACCACAAGATATTCGACGGGGGTTAATCGAACTGTTTAAAGTGCTAGATCAGCCAGAGGAGGAGCGCGATCCCTATCTTAGTGATGAATTTAATCAGTTCGCCTATGTTAATGGTGGGATGTTTAGCAATGAGAATATTGTTATCCCGCAGTTTACTGATGAGTTAAAACGCTTGATCGTTGAAGATGCGGGGGCCGGCTTTGATTGGTCAGATATTAGCCCAACCATCTTTGGGGCGGTTTTTGAATCAACTTTAAACCCCGAAACTCGCCGTTCTGGTGGGATGCATTACACGTCAATTGAAAACATTCATAAAGTAATCGATCCCTTATTTTTGAATGATTTACACGAAGAGTTTGATAAAATCCAAAATATGGGTAATTCTAATCAACGGACTAACCGTGCTAGGGAGTTCCGTCAAAAGCTTGGTAAATTAGCCTTTTTTGATCCTGCCTGTGGGTCTGGTAACTTTCTTACGGAAACTTATTTGTCATTACGTAAGATGGAGAATGAGTGCTTACGGATTATCGTAGGGGAAAATCCGACATTAGTAACAAGCACTGAATATAATCCGCTAGTTAAAATTCAAAACTTCTATGGGATTGAAATTAACGATTTTGCCGTTGCTGTTGCTCGAACAGCTATGTGGATTGCGGAAAGCCAGATGTGGGAACAAACGAAGGACATTACGTATGCCAATCAGAATTTCTTGCCTCTGGACAGCAATGATTCTATATATGAAGGTAACGCTCTGCAAATGAAATGGGATGACATAATTAAACCTTACGAACTAAACTATATTATGGGGAATCCGCCATTTGTAGGGTATAAGTATCAAAATAAGTCGCAAAAAGAAGATATTAAGCATATTTACAGAGACGAAAATAACAAACCATTTAAGTCGACTAAAAAAATTGACTATGTTGCTTGCTGGTTCTTTAAAGCTGCTGAATTTATAAAAGGAAGCACCACAAAAGTATCGTTTGTTTCTACGAACTCAATTACACAGGGAGACTTAGTTTATAATATTTGGGCTCCACTCATTAAGCTATTTTCTGTAAATATATTATTTGCTTATAGAACGTTTATTTGGAATAATGAAGCCAAAAATAAGGCAAACGTCCATGTTGTTATCATAGGGTTCAATAGTGGTGTATCTTCAGATTCAAAAATAATTTATGATCCGAATCCAAAGATGGTAAAACACATTAATCCATATTTACTAGATGCACCAACTGTAATGGTACGGTCGCAAACAGATCCAATTAGTGCGACTAAAAGTATGAATATAGGTTGCCTTGCTTCTGATGGAGGTAATCTGATTATTGATGAATCTGAAATTGAAGATTTTAAAAAGAATGATCCTCTTTCTGTAAAATATATAAAACGTGTGATGGGAGGCGTAGATCTTTTAAGAAATGGGGTTAGATATTGCTTATGGTTGCAGAATGTGAAACCTGGAGAGCTTAAAAAGATGCCTATGGTTATTAATCGTCTGAAGCGTGTTAAGGAACATCGTCTCAAAAGTAGTAAAGACCAAACGAGAGAAATGGCAAATGTACCATATCTTTTCCAAGAAATAAGGTTACCGGGAAACGATTATTTGGCAATACCTGCAACTTCTTCTGAACGACGTGATTACATACCTATGAAACTTCTCTCTAAAGATGTTATACCACTTTTTCCACTTTCAACAATTCCTAATTCAACTTTATATGATTTGGGAATTTTAGAATCAAGTACGCATATGGCGTGGATGAGGATAGTTGCTGGAAGACTGAAGAGTGATTATAGGTATTCTTCGAAAGTTGTATATAATACATTTCCATGGCCAAATATTAATGTTAAACAAAAATTTGAAATTAAAAGAACTGCTCAAGGAATACTAGACGCACGAAATAATTATCCAGAAAGTTCTTTAGCTGATTTATATGATCCACTTGAAATGCCGATTGATTTACGAAAAGCTCATCAATCTAATGATCGTGCCGTATTGAAATCTTATGGATTGAAACCAACAACAACTGAGGCTGAGGTTGTTCAGCAATTGTTTAAAATGTACGAAAAGTTAACTAAGCAGGAAAATTAGTGGTATATACCTATCCGTGAAAAATAAGGCGGACGGCTAACGAAGAACATGCGTCAGTCGCCCGCTATTTTTTTTTGCAAAATATTGTACTAATATCGATTTTTACGTCGATCATCAAAAGTGTGGTTTAGTAGGTCATCTACAGTTTTCGCATTTTTCATAATGTCGAAGTATTCTTTGTTTTCTTGATTTTCAGCCCATTCTAAGTATTTGGTTGCATGATTAACTTTTTTGTTGTACCAATTCATCCAAGGTTGGGAGCTTTGTAAAAAGGTTGAATCCATTCTAGGGTATAGGTCTTTAGCAGATGCAGGGAAATTAGGTATGGTAACTTTGTGAATTGAATCACCAACGTTGATATCGTAAGTTTCCATATTTACGTCACGGGTAGCTTTTGACATCTTTAAATATATTGCAACACCAAGTCCACTATCTTTAGAGGAGTCCATATAATCTTTTATTTTATTTAATACCAGAGGCATGAAATCTTTTAATAAAAATTTGAGTAATGAATTTTTCGTATCACTTTCGAATTGAGTATTTTTTCTAAAATTATAATTATTACCTTTTAACCTGAATTATTCATACTTTTCCCTTAA
>NZ_AZFI01000087.1 GCF_001435755.1 Ligilactobacillus acidipiscis DSM 15836
AATTCGTTCAAGTTATTTCTTGCAATCTGCCTTGCTAAAAGAGGAATGGCTTTCTATAGTTGTTTGACTGAAATGTAATATTTAATAGGAGTGTGACTATTTGTTTGTGATTTAAATTGAACCGCTTACGTTTTTGGCTTAAATTAGACTATAAGGGGTGGATAAAATGGATGTTTTTATAGCTGATAAGATACCAGAAGAAGCATTACAGATCTTGAAAAAAAGCGGACTAACATTTGAAATGTACCAAGGGGAAGAACTGATCGATAAAAAAACTTTAATGGATAAAGTTAGTGATGTTAAATATTTGATCACACCTTTATCGACTCAAGTCGACAAAGAGGTGATCGATGCAGCACCTGAACTTAAACTGATCGCTAATTTTGGAGCGGGTACTAACAATATCGATCTTGAATATGCCGCTGCCAAGGAAATACCAGTCACCAATACGCCTTATGTTTCAGCAGTTTCGACCGCAGAAGTTACGGTTGCTTTGATACTAGTCTTAAAACATCGGGTCGTTGAAGGCGACTCATTGATGAGAACGACAGGATTCAACGGCTGGGCCCCGTTATTTTTCTTGGGACACCAGCTTGCTGGTAAAACTGTAGGTATTATCGGTTTAGGCCAAATTGGCAGGGAAGTAGCTCGAAGACTGCACGCATTTGATATGCAGATCTTGTACACACAACGCAAGCAGGCTCCAGTTGATGTGGAAACTGAGCTGGGCGCAAAATATGTCTCTAAAGATGAGCTGTTAAAGTCAGCTGACATTGTCACGCTGCATATCCCAGCAACCAAGGACACTTTCCATTACTTAGGTGAGCGTGAATTCAAATTGATGAAGAATTCTGCCGTTTTGGTAAATGCTGCTCGTGGGCAAGTCATTGATGAAAAATTATTACCTGAAATGTTGGCCGAAAAAGAAATTGCCGGAGCTGCTTTAGATGTCTATGAAAAAGAACCTGCAGTTAGCGATGAATTAAAACACCTGTCTAACGTAATTTTGACACCGCATGTTGGTAACGCCACGGTCGAAGCCAGAGATGCTATGGCGCAAATAGTAGCGCAAAATGTCAGTTTAGTTGCCCAAGGACAAAGTGCTAAATATATTGTGAATGCAGTCAAAAAATAATTTACATTTTAAGTACCGTTAGTCAGTGACTTGCGGTATTTTTTAAATCAGGGGAGGCGTCACGATGAGCAATTATGCTGAGATCGGTCATTTAGCAGGTTATCGTTTATATACAGATCCTCAAACGTTGACTGTCATGCGGGTTTTTGATGACGAAAGTCAAGCCCAAAAGTATGTCTTACAGACTGCACAATTTATGGAATTGTTAGATAACGTGGAAGAATACACGCGGCAGCAAAGAAATGTCAAAACTAAGGAAGAAGATTACCGGTTATTGGCAAAGCAAAGAGGAATTGAGCATGATCTGGCAGTCTGGTCTGGTAAATAAGTTTGTGGTTGTGGGCACTTATCATATGCCAGGTATAAAGTTGCTTATTGCAAGGCAACGTGTTTTAATTAGAATTAATACGTATTCATAAAACAAAGGGGGAGTAGTTAAATATGAGTGAGATAGTCAAAAAAGCGGTTTTAGGTTCTGTTGGCGCTGCCGGTCTATTTTTAGCTTCTGGTGCCGTTGTTAATGCTTCTGATGTACATACGGTTGTTTCAAATGACACAGTTTGGTCACTTGCGCATAAATACGGAGTATCACAACATACACTAGAAAAGCAAAATAATATCGATCCACAGACGCATACTATTTATCAAGGCCAAAAATTAACTATTGCAACGAATAATGAAGTAAGTTCTAAAACTGTAACAAGTGGTAATGGTAATTATACTGTTCAAGCCGGTGATAGTTTATGGACGATCGCACGTAATGCAGGGATCACTGTTGCTCAATTACGTGAAGCAAATGGCTTAGATTTAAATTCGTCAGTGATTCAGCCAGGACAGATACTTCAGGTCAACAAAGCACAGACTAGTTCTGCGCAGCAAACTACACATGTCGCAGTTAGCGTTAATAAGCAGGCTTCCTCACAGGCTGCGGCAGCGGTTGTTCAGCAAAAACCGGCAGCAAAAACTGTGCCTGTACAAACACCCACTGTCAGTGACAATTCCGCAGCTCAAAGTACAACTCAGCTTGACAAGAATGAAACTCCAAGTAACACACAAAATAATGGGAATGCACCGGCTAGTTCTCAAGCTGTAACACCTCAGGTAAGTGTACCGACTAAAGAGGTTCAACAGCCAGCAGGAGATCCACAGCCGGTAGAAAAGAAAGTTGTTAACAAGAGTGAGAATTCTCAGCCAACAGCAAGTGCGCAAAATAGCGTTCAGCCTGTTCAAAAAAAGGCGGTCGTTAGTCAGCCGCATACAAGCGTAATACAAACTCAAGTAACGGATGAAGCTGCTGCCAAAGAATGGATCGCACAAAAAGAGTCTGGCGGCTCTTATACAGTAACAAATGGTCAATACTATGGTCGTTACCAACTGACAAGCTCTTATTTACACAATGACTTTTCTCCAGCAAACCAAGAAAAAGTTGCACAGGAATATGTGACAAGTGTTTATGGTTCGTGGAATAATGCTAAGAGTTTCTGGTCAGAAAACGGCTGGTACTAATAATGTTTTTTTGAAATGAGGCACTGAAGGTGCTGCATTTAAAAGTTATAAAAGATTTTAATTGAAGTAGTGTATGGTCAGCTTTTTGACTGAACTGGCATACTGCTTCATTTTTTTGTCCACAAACTATCAACAAAATAAAGGTGTTGATAACTTTTAAAAATTTCTTGATCCACATGTGGACAACTTTAGAAACTGTTCTTTTTCAAAGCTGTTCGTTTAATTGCGACGAGATACTCAAAATGAATTAAATAGTATTAAGTGACGTAACCTCCTACTGAGATAGCAGGGGGTATTTTTTATGAACGTTGATATTTTTTAACAGGAGTAAAGTTCGTGTTTTTACTAATAAATCAAAATATGTTGGATTCTTTTAAAGAAAGTGTTTAAAAATACGAATGATTATTGTACAATAAGGCTAATCGTTAATCATATTAAGGAGGATTCATAGCGTGCTAGAAAAACTTTTCAAGCTCAAGGAACGAAAGACGAATGTTCGAACAGAATTTGTAGCCGGCTTAACAACTTTTATGGCAATGGCCTACGTTTTAGTTGTTCAGCCAAGTTCAGTAATGGGATTTGGGACAGGACAAACATTTACCGATATAAATGGAGTCGTTATTTCTAGAGGAGCATTAGTGGTTATGACTGCTTTTGTTTCGGGACTCATGACGTTGATCATGGGGCTTTATGCTAACTTACCGTTTGCATTGTCAACCGGAATGGGAACAAATTTCGTGTTAGGTGCATTGATCCAGTCGGGAAAGCTTTCATTTGGAAATAGTATGGTCATTGTCTTGATCAGTGGGATCATTTTTGTGATCCTGACCGTTTTTGGTATTCGAGATGTTATTGTTAAAGCTATTCCTTTTAATATAAAAACTTCTATTTCAGTCGCGATCGGTTTTTTCATTACATATTTAGGATTTAGTAATTCTGGGATCGGAAATTTTAAAGATGGGATCAAATTAGGAAATTTTTCTGATCCTCATGTTTTTCTGGCTATCCTAGGACTGATATTGATTGCTATAATGACACTTCACAAGGTACCCGGTGCGTTATTGATAGGCATTATTGCTATTACGATCATCGGGATCCCTTTTGGAGTTACTAAAGTACCAGATCATTTATTTGGCGTACCTACGATGAGCGAAATTAGTCAATTAACTTTTTCGTTTGATTTTAAAGGATTAGTCAATGGTAGTTCACTCGTCTTAATATTTATTGCATTCTTTGGCGACTTTTTCTCTACTTTGGGGACAGTTTTAGGCGTTAGTGAGAAAGCCAACCTACTAGATAAAAATGGCAACCTTCCTGATATCCAAAAACCCTTTTTGGTCGATTCAATAGGGACAGTTTTAGGAGGTTTGTTGGGATGTACCTCTTTTGGAACGTTTGTTGAATCTTCTGCGGGAGTGGAAGCGGGTGGAAGAACCGGCTTATCTTCCGTTTCAACGGCTGCTTTGTTTTTCGTTTCAATTATAATTTCTCCCTTATTTTTAATGATCCCTGATGCTGCAACAAGTCCAGTTCTTATTTTTGTTGGATATAGTATGATCTCATCGATCAAAAATATTGATTTTGGCGACTTTAGTGAGGCATTTGGCCCGTTTGTTATGATCATTTTCACTGCTTTTGCTGGAGGGATCGCCGCAGGTATTAGTGCGGGGATCTTGGCAGATGTTGCCGTTAAAACATTTTCTAAACAGTCCGGAGTCAAAAAGAAAGTACATCCTATCATGTATGCAATGTGCCTTCCCTTGATGGTCTACTTTGTATTCAACTGAGAAAAAATTTTTAGACATGAAAAATTTGGAGGAAAAATAAATAATGAAAAAAATAGCCACACCAGACCGTCGTGAATTATTGAAAGCAGCGTTAGGAGAAATAAAGGCAGATTTAGCTGTCAAAAATACACGTTATTTAAATTTATTTACTGGTGAAGAATATCCGGCCACAATATTTATTCATAATGGTTTTGTTGTTCATGTAGAGGCAGATGATCTTAAGGCCGGCCTAGATAATGTTAAAGAAGTCATCGATGCTGATGGGGCGTACATTGTGCCTGGATTGATCGATGCACATGTTCATATTGAAAGTTCAATGCTCACACCGAGGAACTTTGCGGCAGCAGTGATTCCGCACGGAACGACAACAGTTATTACTGATCCGCATGAAGTCGGCAATGTTGCTGGTGAAGAGGCTGTTCGCTATATGCATGATGCAGGTCTGGACTTACCAATGAGACAGTGGATCAATATTCCTTCGTCTGTTCCGGCGGTACCAGGATTGGAAGAAGCAGGAGCTGTTTTTGATGCTGGTGTAGTTGACCGTCTGGCAAAGTTAAAAAATGTTATTGGGTTGGCAGAAATGATGGACTATAAAGGCGTAGAACAAGGGTCAGAGCGCACGATATCTATGATAGAAGCTGCAGAACGCAATGACTTATATGTTCAAGGTCATGTTCCCAATGAATTTGGACGTGCATTAAGCGCCTATGCTGTGGGAGGTCCAACAACTGATCATGAAACTCGGACAGGTGAAGAAGCAAAAAGTAAATTGCGTACTGGTATGTATTTAGATGCTAGAGAATCGTCCATGGCCAAAAATATTGATGCCATTTGGGACGGGATCAAAGATCTACCATGGCGTGATCGTTTGGCACTATGTACAGATGACCGGGAAGCTGCTGATCTATTAAAAGATGGGCATATGGATCATGTGGTTAAACGAATTATTCAAAATGGGATGCCTGCGACCGAAGCCATTCGGGCAAGTTCCTTGCATGCAGCTCAAGAAGTCGGTGTTACTAATTTAGGTGCAATTGCTCCCGGATATGTAGCGGATTTCTTGTTAGTTCGTGATCTGCAAAATTTTGAGCCGGAGCAAGTCTATTTCGAAGGAAAACTAGTTGCAAAAAATGGGAAAATGGTCGTACCGATCGAACCGAAAGAGTTTGAAATTGAAAAAAGAAATACAGTGAACGTTTTACCTCTAGATTTAAAAGATTTTCAATTAAGGGCTCCTAATGGACAGCAAAATGGTAAAGTTAAAGTCAATGTTCCAGTCTACGTTGACTATAATGATTCCATGACACGTTTACAAGTGGAAGAGCATGAGGTAAAAGATGGTATTGTAGATATTGGTGATGATCCCGACTTGGCTTATGTTATCACTGTTAATCGGTATGGAAAAGCAAACAAATCAGTGGGGTTGATTCGCCATTTTGGAGAGGTAAATGGAGCAATAGGAAGTACGATCGCACATGATCACCATAATATGATGATCGTCTATCGTTATCCTAAAGCAGCACAAAGAGTGTATGAGACCCTTGTCAAATGCGGCGGCGGGATTAGTTGTTCAAGTGAAGATAAGCTGCTCCAGACATTAGAATTGCCGGTATTTGGATTAATGAGTAATGAAGATTGTTTTGAAACAGCCAAAAAGGGTAAAGTGATGGAAGAGACGGTAAAAAGTATTGGTTTGGATACTTTGAAGCCCCTATTACGTATCGTGACATTGGGCTTAACGGTGATGCCTGAGTTTAAATATAGTGATTTAGGCCTAGTGGATGTATTAGAAACTAAATTGACCCCGATTTTTTCGAAATAGCCAACAAATAAGATAAATTAAAATGCAGCTTAGAAATGTGATGTTAATTTCTAAGCTGTATTTTAGCTTGTTCTAGTTTTTTGAGCTATCTGGATAAAATAATTTGCGAAAAAAAGAAATGTTTTTATCCAAACTGATTTGTATTAATTAAAAGCATATGATATTATCTTTAAAGAGTAATAATTACTATTTAACTAGGAGATGGAGAAATTGAGTAAATTCAAACAGATCAGAAATTGGGGACTTGCATTTTTACTAGTCATACTGGTGTTTGTGGGGGCTGGTTGTTCTAATAATTCTGCTAAGAAAGATTCAGGCAAGATCAAAATCACAGCAACCACTGATTTTTACGGTGAAGTTGCTAAGGCGGTAGTTGGAAAGAAAGGAGAAGTAACATCGGTGATCAACAAACCTAACGTCGATCCCCACGACTATGATCCAACTCCTAAAATAGCTAAGGAAGTTGCTGGTTCACAAATAGTGATCGCCAATGGTATCGGCTATGATAGCTGGATGAATAATCTCGTTAAGAATAATGATAGTAAGGCCACATACCTTAAAGTTGGCGAAAACGTAATGAATAAAAAGACTGGTGATAATCCTCATTTGTGGTATGACCCGAATACTATGCCGAAGTTAGCTAATAGAATTGCCAAAGAATTGGGAGAAAAGCAGCCAAAGAACAAGAAGTATTTCCAAAAAAATGCACAAAAGTATATTAGTTCGTTACAATCTGTGGATAATAAAATAGCAAACTTGAAGAAAGTTGCTGCTAAGACAGAAAATAAAAATGTTTATGTGTCTGAGCCGGTTTTTGACTATGCGATAAACTCAATGGGCTTTAAAGTTGGTGATCAGAAATTTGAAAATTCTGTTGAAAAAGGTACAGATCCTTCTCCCCAGACAATTAGCGACATGCAAAAGAACATCAAAGAGCATAAGATCGCATTTTTTGTGTATAACTCACAAGTTAGTGACAAGACTGTGAATAATTTTGTTTCTTTAGCTAAGGAAAATGACGTACCTGTTCTTAAGGTGACTGAAACTTTGCCTGCTGGAAAAAATTATAAACAATGGATGTCAGGACAATATAACAGTTTGTTGAAGATTTTAGATCAAGAAAAATAAGTGAGAGATAAAGTAAATCAAAAGCTGAATATGAGATAAAGGAGGAATTTTTTTGGCGAGAAAGTCAAAAATAGCCAAGGCAAAAAAGCAAGCAGAGTTAATTAAAAAATATGCTTCATTGAGACAAGAACTAAAAAAAGCTGGAAATTATCAAGCTTTAGCTAAGCTGCCACGAGATTCAAGCCCCACTAGAGCAAGAAATCGTGATATGATCGATGGTCGCTCACGCGGCTACTTGCGGAAATTTGGAATGTCACGTTTAAGGTTTCGTGACTTGGCTCATCAAGGAAAAATACCAGGTGTAAAAAAAGCAAGTTGGTAACCTGCTACAAAACAAATCGTTGACATTGAACTTTTTATTCTGTATATTTGAGTCAATCAATTCGGAGGTGTCACTATGATGCAATTTATGCTTAATGCAAATACTTGTTGTTGTCGGACAGAGCGTTTTTGGCGATGTTCGACCTGTTTGCATTAACATTTTTTGAGGAATAATGACCTTAAAGTGTTCAATGTCCACATGGGTTGGAGTTGAACTAAGGACGCAAGAATTCTGTTTATTCAGGATCTGGCGTCCTTTTTTTGTAGCCGAAAATTGATTTTTTAATATTTAAGTTTCGCTGCGTAAGTGAGTTGTTGCCATACTTGCAAGGCCGGTTACCATAGTTGAGCATCGTGAGACAAGAAATTTTTGTTTATCCAACTTAGAAAGCACAGCGCAAAAGACATGACGCAATGTCTAAGTCCGATATGCTCATCTCATGAATGTCTCACTGCACTTTGTAGTCGGGTTGCACAATGCAGAAGCCTGTACTTAACCAACTTCGTCAACAAGTCGAAAGGCACGACTTGTCAAAGTCAGTTAATGCTCGGCTTCTAACCGCATTGCTCCACCCTGTGTTAATTTTGAGGAGGTAAAAGTTATGATCATTCAGTCTGTTTCACAATTGATCGGTAATACACCACTGATCGATCTACAAGTAAATGTGCCTAAAAATAGTCACATTTATGCTAAGTTGGAAATGTTTAATCCTGGCGGAAGTGTCAAAGACCGCCTAGGACAGTATATGCTGCAAGATGGTATCGACAAGGGAAAAATTAATCAGAAAACTACTATTATCGAACCCACTGCTGGTAATACGGGGATCGGACTTGCCTTGGCTGCTTCTCAGTATCATTTGAAAACGATCTTGGTAATTCCAGAAAAATTTAGTTTTGAAAAACAGCAGTTGATGAAAGCTTTGGGGGCTAAACTTGTTCATACACCAAGTGAAGACGGAATCAAGGGCGCGATAAGAAAAGCGCGAAAGCTTGCACAAGAAACGCCCAATAGCTACGTTCCGATGCAATTTGAAAATCCAGCTAATCCGGCAACTTATTATCATACTCTGGGTCCAGAAATAGTTTACGGAGAGCGTAAAATATCTTGTGTAAATGCAT
>NZ_AZFI01000088.1 GCF_001435755.1 Ligilactobacillus acidipiscis DSM 15836
ATTTCATCAGTACCACTTGATAAAGAACCAATTTTTAAAACTTACAAAATTGCTTGCTTTCTTCTTATTATTCATTATTTCTTTCTGATCGTATATTTGCGCTTAGAAGATTGATCACGATCATATCTTTTCCGTGCGCGATCCTTGTGGCTGTATCGATTACTGTTGCTACCACCCTTGCGACCATGCTGCTGACGGCCATTATATTTACCGCCGCCGCGACCGCCACGATGATAACCGCCAGACGAACGACTGCCCTTCTTATGTGGTAAAGGACGTTCTGGAGTGATCTTAACGGGCACATTTTGTGCATCGCCTTTAGTAAGATCATTCAATAAAGCCGCTGCGATCTGTTTAGCATCATATTTTTCTAAAAGCTGTTCGGCCTGATCTTCATACTTAACAGAATCAGGATCATCGATCAACTCTTGAACATCATCAAATGCTGAAGAAACCTGGCCAATAAATGCTTCTTTTTCTGTTGGTGGTTTCAACGGCAGCATCCGTTTTTTAGTTAAATGCTCAATAACACGCAAATAATCCATTTCATTTGGGGTCACGAATGTTACAGAAACACCATGATGCCCTGCACGACCTGTCCGGCCGATCCGGTGAACATAGCTTTCAGGATCTTGTGGGATATCATAATTATAGACATGTGTAACTCCGGAAATATCCAAGCCTCGAGCAGCCACATCAGTAGCTACTAAAATGTCCAATTTACCAGCCTTGAACTTATTCATAATAGTCATCCGTCGTTGCTGTGTGAGGTCACCATGAATCCCTGCAGCATTATAACCGCGTGCCTCAAGTCCCTTGGACAACTCATCGACCCGTCGCTTAGTCCGGCCAAAAATAATCGTTAATTCAGGTGCCTGGACATCGATGATCCTTGTCATCGTATCAAACTTTTCAAATTCACGTGCTTTAACATAGTATTGATCAACTAAGTCAGTTGTTAATTCCTTAGACTTGATCTTGACAACACTTGGATCTGTCATAAACTTCTCGCCGATCTTTAAGATCTGCTTAGGAATTGTGGCAGAGAACAACAAGGTTTGTCTTTCCTTAGGAACTGAAGAAATAATAGATTCAATATCTTCTAAAAATCCCATGTCTAACATTTCATCAGCCTCATCCAAAACTAAGGATCGAACATGACTTAAATCAACCGTCTTGCGCCGAATATGATCCAATAAACGTCCGGGTGTTCCGACCAAGATCTGTGGAGCATTCTTTAAGTTCTGGATCTGTCGTCTGATATCAGCACCACCATAGACGACCTGCACTTTACCATGCTTATCCTTACTCAAACGGAATAATTCTTCTTGAGTTTGGATAGCTAATTCACGAGTTGGCGAAATAATTACTGATTGAATCTGACGTTTTGATGTATCAATATTTTGAATGATCGGCAAACCAAAGGCCGCAGTTTTACCTGTCCCTGTTTGAGCTTGTCCAATAACGTCTTTTCTTTTTAAAACCAGCGGAATGGTTTCCTCCTGAATCGGTGTAGCTTCCTCAAAACCGCTGCGTTTGATTGCTTTTAATATATCAGCATCCAAACCTAATTCACTAAATTTCAAATAACATTTCCTCCTAAACTGCACTTATACAGTTGTTCATGATTTGTCTGAAAAAACAAATCTACTCCACAATACAGCCAGTTGGAATTGTCCTTCTTCTGTCTTGCAAAGTTTTTCTCTCTAAAACACATAACCATAAAATACTAGCACTTTTGAATACAAAAATCAATCTCTGATCAACATTGCCAAAACTTTTTCTAAAGCTATCCCATGACTGCCCTTCAGCATGACCAAGTCATTTGGAGACAACTCTGCGTCCAGATCGTTAAACAATCGTTCTTTTTCATCAACTTTGTAATGATGGATCTGATCGTTAGAAAATTTAGTCCGCAAGGCGTCTGCCAAGCTACCCATTAAATCTCCACACAAATAAACACTGGCAATTTTTTGCGGATCAATGGCTTGTGCTAGCCCGGCGTGCATAGCAGCACCCTGATCGCCTAATTCAAGCATGTCACCTAAAACCACGATCCTTTTGCCAGAAGTTGTGACCTGACTAAAGGCCTCGAGCACTTTTCTAGCAGCTGTTGGGTTTGAATTATAAACATCACTCAAAATTTTTTCGCCTTTTTTACCAGTGACCCACTCAGCACGATTTTTTGTGATCTCGAAATTTTTCAGTGCTTGACTCATATTGTNGAAAAATTTTACCGACACTGATCGCAGCTAAGGCGTTGTTAACATTGTATGTTCCGATCATCGGGATATTAAACGGTGTCTCAGGATAAGTAGCAACTTTAAAAGAAGTTGAGTTCTCATGACCTTCAATGTCAGTTGCCACGATATCATTGCTCTCATTATTGCCAAATGTCAGTTGCGGCATCGTTTTATCTTTAGCACGTTCTAATAACAACGGCTCATCGCCATTATAAATAAAATAGCCGTCCTCTTTTAAGCCATTGAGGATCTCCATTTTAGCATTGGCGATTTTAGCTCTGGTACCAAAAAATTCAATATGTGCCTCACCGATCATTGTGATCACGGCAACATCAGGAGAAACTAAACGACTCAAACAATCCAGCTGACCAAAATGATCCATCCCAAGTTCAACCACAAGAACTTCGGTATTTGGTTCCATCGTCAAGCAAGTCATTGGCACACCAATTTCATTATTAAAGTTTTCCGGCGTTTTCTTGACATGAAATTGAGTACTTAAAATCCCAGCGACCATATCTTTGGTCGTTGTTTTCCCGTTGCTGCCAGTGATGGCTACGACACGTGGATTGATTTTTTGTAAGTAATAAGAACCTAATTTTTGCAAGGCTTTTAATGAATCTTCAACCTGCAAAAACGGCAGTTCAGTCGGCGTGTTTGGATGATCTTCTTGCCATAAGGTAGCAACTGCCCCATTGTCTTTGGCAGACTCAACATATTGATGACCATCTTTTTCATCTATCAATGGCACAAACAAAGCCCCTGCAGAAATTTTACGAGAATCAAAGCTGACACTTGTTACCGTAATATCATCCCAACCATTTTGTGGTTCAATATCCAGTGCTTGTGCAATTTCAGCTAATTGCATTTTCATAATATTTTTTCTTCCCTTCAAATCATCGTGATCTTCAGTCACCACGACACTTTACCAATCGCAATTGTATCACAATTTTTACAAGTAATGAAACAATGTTGGTCAAGTGAGGCCTGCAACCACTGATTTATGGGCGTCTGATCATTATCTTGTAAAAAAAAACCTGAGTAAAAGATAACTTTCACCCAGGTCTGAATACGGTGCTTATTGAATAATAAACAGAACTAAAACACTCCACAATGTTTTAGCCCAGACACACTGCTTCCTGCAGTAAAACGTGCCCCGTTTCGATCAAACCGCTAGGCGCCGCAGCGCAACAATTAAATTGTCCGGCTATATCTCGACTCATCGCATACATACACTTTACTCGTTTTCTTTATTCTTTTCAAATTAAATTATACTAATCGATCATTTTATCCATTCTGTGATGCTTGATCCCTGCCTCAAGGAAAACCGCTCCTTGAACCTTAAAGCCTAATTTAAGATAAAAGGTTTGTGCCTGATCCTGTGCACCTAAAGTTAACAGTCCAATCCCCTTTTTTCTGGCATTGTCTTCAATTTCAATTATGATCCGACTGCCCAGCCCTCGTTTACGAACACTTTTTTTCACTGCAACTCGCTGAATATGCCACGTTTTTGGAGTTTCCTCAAAAACCCGGGCAGTTACGAGCGGCTCATTGTTTGAATAACCGACAAAATACAGTGGTCCACTTTCACCATCGATCTCATCAGCTTCGGCAACATTTTGTTCCTTAACGAAAACCTCTTGTCTGAGTTTTAGCGCATCATGATAAACTGAGCTGTCAAGATCAATTGTTTGTTTAAATATCAGCATCAAATCACCTCTTGTCTTTTAAAAATAAAAACAAAGTTAGCTTATGTTAATATCTTACCAGATTTACTTTGCTCTATTCTAACAAAAAATTCTCACTTGCCTGACCATAACGACCCAACTTACCAATGCGCAAATTTAAAAGTACCCTTAAAAAGTACTTTTTCTTTAAATATTTTTGCATTAAACGAAAACTTTCACAACTAGGTTTAAAAAATTTGAAACTGTCCGAAAAAAAACTATAATGAAGGTGAAGTAAAAAACTTCAACTTATAGAAATTGAAAAGAGGCGAAGAAACGTGGCTAAAAAGTTAAGCAAAGAAGAACGCAAAGCTATGGCCCGTAAGGCGATGGAAGATCGCGCAAAACGTCCGAATGAGTCCAAGGGCTCCGGCTTCGCTAAATTAGATGAAGATGCTAAAAAACTTCATTAATTAGACTTAAAAATTTCTATATTCTTTTGTGCCTAAGTGCACAAAAAAAGCCGACTTCAAAGCCGGCCTTTTTTTAGTTATTTTTAGTTGTCAAAACATCTTGAAAAACTTTGAGAGTCGCTGGATCTTGATAGATATCAAAATAGACTTCGTCAAAAACCCCCAAAAATTCGCTTCGCGCTAATACATCACGAAATAACTCAGCCGTAAGTTTTGGATCATTTTGAAAAGTCCCGCATCCAAAAGCCCCTAAGATCAGATTATGCACTCTTTCATTTTTGAAAGCACGTAATGTCCGCAAGATCTTATCAAAAAGATCGATCTCAACATGCTGTTTGCTGACGGGTAAACCTGCCTTTTTCATGGCAGCCACATTGGGCGCAGAGATCGAAACAACATCAGGATACTTATAATTGTTAGCCAGTCCTTCTTCTCGTTCGTCGCGTAAAACCTTGACGTGATGAGAATATATCAATGCGCGGCTATAATAAAATCCATTATCATTCCTTTTATTTTCTACATAATACGTTTGTTTAAATTTCAACAATTCAGGATATAAAAATGAATTGCGGCAAAGAGTCTGCTCTTGAGCATTAAGGCCATCTTGAAACCGGCCTCCTGGCTCAACCGGATCAGCAAAATTCATCACACCTAATGAGCGTTGATCGGTAAAACGTGCGATCCGATATAATATATTTTCAGCACGAACTTTTATTTCTGGAGGTTTAGTACCCAAAGAGCCAGATTCATCTTGCCGGTTTATAATCAACATCGAGTCCTGTTTCAAATTATTCATTTCAATTTGATATAGGTTCATCGCTTTATGTCCTAATGATTTACGATATTTGAGTAAATCTTTTTGTGCATTAGCAGTTTCAGCTATTTCTTCTGCCATACTGAATGTGTCAACCCCCCATATTGCTGGACCTCAGTCAAGGAAACGTTGGGTGCTTTTAAATCTGTATCAAAGAGAGGCTTGCCTCCTCCTAATTGTACTGGGACCGTTGTTAAACGGATCTCATCAACGCTATTTACACTTGTCAATTGATTAATGATCGATGGTCCGCCAGCGATCCAAATATTACATTTTAGCTGAGCTTGCACCTTTTTTAAGGCCAATGGTAAATCCCCTTTGATTCGAATTACACCGGAGAGTGCTTCCATGTTTTGGCGAGAAGCTACTATTAGTTTTTGCCCCCGTTTTAATAAGGACTCAACTTCTTTTGGATATTGTTCATATGTTTTTCGCCCTAATAAAACTGCACCACAGTCTGACGGGTAGATTAACTCGGTCCCTGCCGGAATGAATTCTTGATAATATTGCTGTAATAATGAAATACTGCCGTTGATCGCACACACGTATCCATCTACACTTACCATTATCGACAGTATTATCTTCTTCTTTGCCATTATGATCTTCCCCATATTATGTAATATTCTCCAAAGCAACTCTAATTTTACACTAGATAAAAGAAAAAAAATAGTGACGAATCTTAAATCAGCCTTGAGCAAAAAAATGAAACGTTTATTGCAAAAAAAGAAATGCAAGCCGCAGCCGCATTTCCTAAATTTATTATTCAATTATTTTTCACGCGAAACTACTCGACATTCAAGATCCACAAGAACACTAAGAATACAAAGAACATCGCGTACATCAAAGCAGGAACTTCCTTTCCCCGCTTAGCAGCGATCATTGTGATCGGATAAGCAATGAAACCTAATGCCAAGCCATCTGCAATACTATAAGTCATAGGCATTCCGGCAATTATCAAAAATGCAGGAATAGCGATCTCAAGGTGTTGCCAGTCAATTTTAGCCATGTTTTGAGCCATCAAAACCCCAACAATAATCAAAGCCGGTGCTGTCACTTGAGAAGTAACTACTCCAAGTAATGGAGAAAAAAACATGCCAACAATAAATAACAAACCTGTTACAACGGCAGTCAAACCAGAACGGCCGCCAACTGCAATACCTGCAGAGGATTCGACATATGCTCCAACCGGTGAGGTCCCAAATAATGAGCCAGCTAACATGGCTGTTGAATCGGAGATCAGCGCCTTACCAACACGAGGCATTTTATTATTTTTCATAAAACCGCCCTGTTGTGCTAACCCAACTAAAGTACCGGCAGTATCAAAGAATGTCACCAACAAGAATGTCAAAACAACAACTACTAATTGTAAGGAATTAATGTCACCAACATGTTTGATGGCCACTAAAAAGGTGGGCGACATGCTGGGGATACCAGCAACAAATGAATGTGGCATTGGGATGAAACCTGTTGCGATCCCAAAAATCGAAGAAAGGAGCATTCCAACAAAGATAGCTCCTGGTACATTCAATACCATCAAAATCACGGTTACCAACAAACCAAAAATCGTGACCCAGGTAGTTCCTGAAAGAGAACCTAAGGTAACTAAGGTTGACTTGTCAGCACCAACGATCCCGCCGCCTTGCAAACCAATAAAAGCAATAAAAAGTCCAATACCTGATGAGATCGCATACTTTAAATCAGCAGGGATCGAATCGATAATTTTTTCACGTAATTTAAAAACTGTGATCAAGATGAATAGCAAAGCAGCAATAAACACTCCTGCCAGAGCTGTTTGCCACGGAACCTTCATACCGATACAAACCGAATAAGCAAAAAAAGCATTGATCCCTAAACTTGGAGCAGTCGCGATCGGATACTTTGCTAAAACGCCCATTAGCACACATCCTAAAGCACTAGCTAAAGCCGTAGCGGTAAAGACCGCTCCTTTATCCATGCCGGCATCACCTAAAATAGATGGATTAACAAATAATATGTATGCCATAGAAATAAATGTGGTAAAGCCAGCAAGTACTTCTCTTTTGATGGTTGAATTTAGTTTATCGATACCAAAAAATGAAGTAATAGAATTTTTCATTTTGAAACTCCTCGTCTTTTTAAATATATAGCAAAAATTCGCAAAGTTATCTTCTCAATGTAAATAGCCTCATCCCTTAACTGAATGAAAAGCAGAGTCATTGAGCGAAGACTTTTAAAAATGTGAAAGCTCCGTTCTTTTTTTGCGTAAACACGAACATTAATAAACTTAATGTCTTAACAAACAATTTATACTATACATCACTCGCAAATAAATGTAAATAAGCATTAATACAAAAGTAAATGTTCGTGTTTATAGTCCCTAGAAATCTGCAAAAATTGCCAAAAAATGATAATCTATTATGGTAAAAGAATACGAAATTGAAAGGTTGACTACTATGAACCGAAAGTCAGTCGGAATCAGACAAATGGTTGAATTTGTGTTACGCGGCGGAGATCTAGATCCGGCTTCCACGGGTTCACAAAATACTGCTTTGGAAGGTGCGCGGATCCACCGCAAATTACAAAAAGAGTGGGAAAAAACAACTAAAAAAGAAGTCTACCTTAAAACTGAATTTGAAGCAGCTCAAGAAAAATGGCTGCTTCATGGTCGTGCCGATGCACTACACCTGAAAGACGATAAATATGATGAAGTTCGTGAGATCAAAACTTCTGCTCTGAAATTTGAAGACCTAAGTCAAAACACCCTGACCCTTTATTTTGGGCAAGCCAAAGTTTACGCCTATCTTTTGATGGAACAAAATGACCTAGAACAGTTGAAGTTGTCACTCTATTATTTTCAGACAACTACCGAAAAATTAACTATTAAAACTATTGATTACACTAAAGACGAGGCAACAGAGTTTTTTGAGAACTTATTGAAGGAATTTACTTGGTGGATCGAATTTAAAGCAGAATTACGATCAAAGAGAAATATTTCTTGTCAAAAATTATCCTTCCCGTTTCCGCAGTACCGGCAAAATCAACATGAACTTTCTGCTGCTGTTTACAAAACAATTTATTCGCATAAGCGGCTTTTTGTGGAGGCACCAACAGGTACTGGCAAAACCATTTCAACCTTATTTCCAACAATTAAAGCATTAGGCGAGAAGCGGGCTGAGCGGATCTTTTATTTTACCGCTAAACAAAGTACTCGGCGTGTGGCTGAAGAAACATGTGCCTTACTGGGAGATAATGGTTTGTACATGCACTCGATCACCCTGACGGCTAAAGATAAGATCACTTTTGCAGAAGAACAAGATATTGCAGATACTGAAAACCCCTATTTTTTAGGGTACTATGATCGTATCAAACCCGCCATGAAAGACATTTTAACCAATGAAACACTGCTTACCAGAGAGGTGATCGAAAAATACGCTGCTAAACACACCGTTGATCCTTTCGAGTTTTCCTTAGATGTCAGTTTACGCGTGGTGCTAGTTCGTAATAATTCT
>NZ_AZFI01000089.1 GCF_001435755.1 Ligilactobacillus acidipiscis DSM 15836
GTTACTGCCCATGCCGGGCGCACCTAAAAAAGCATTGCTAGCGTCTGTAGCAATGCTTTTTATAAGGAACCATTCATATTTGAAATTTGTTTTTTATTTACCAGGTTGATAATCATCGTCAATGATCAAAACAGGTTTAATAACCTCTCCTGAACTTGAAGCTTGGTTAGCTTCATTAATTTGGTCCAAGGTAAAGAATTTTTCTAAGGAGTCAAACGGAAATTTCCCCTGTTGCCAGAATTCAATCAATTCAGGGATGGCTTTTTGCGGAACAGCTTCGCCCATCAAAACTCCCTTAACTGTTTTTTCGTAAGCAGTCAAATCAGCAAATGGATGATCGATCTTGAATTCATGACGAGTAACTGCCAATGGAACAAAAATCCCCCCAGAAGCTAAAGAATCAAAACCTTGCTGCATGACGGGGGTGATACCAGTCGTATCAATAATATAGTTAGCACCGCCACCAGTGATTTTTTTAACTTCGGCTACAGCATCATTTTCTTTGCTGTTGATCACATAATCAGCACCAAGACCTTTAGCAATTTCCAGACGTTTAGGCACAATATCGATACAAATAACTTTTGAACAACCAGCAATTTTGGCTGCCATTAATGCACCCAAACCAACAGCACCAGTCCCAAAAATCGCAATCGATGAGCCGACTTCAGGTTTCAGGCCATTAAAAACAGTTCCTGATCCAGTAACAAAACCACAACCTAAAGGTCCAACTTTGCGCAAATCGATGTCTGAGTCAATAACAGTAACATTACGATCATCAACGATGGTTTCAGTTGCAAATGAAGATTGATTGAACAACATCTTGATCGGTGTTCCATCTTCGGTATAGAAGGGAACAGAGCCATCGATCTTTGTTCCTTCCATATTCAGACGATTCCAGTTGATACAAGCTGCGGGACGACCATTTAGACAATTTTTGCAATACCCATCATAGTCATAACACAAAACAACATGATCTCCAGTTTTAGTTGAGCGGACGGCACTGCCGACTTCGGTTACGATCCCGGCACCTTCATGACCTAAAACAGCTGGAAATGGAAAGTCTCCCCCCTGGCCATTACGAACAGCTTCATCTGTATGGCAAATTCCGCTGGCTACAATGTGAACACGAACATCATGTGGGCTTAATTGATCATTAATTTGAATTTTTTCGATTTTGAAATTTTCATTAATACCATCTAAGACAGCAGCTTTAATTTTTTTCATGTAAAATAATCTCCAATTAATGTATTAGCTTTATTTGATAGCGCTATCATATATGTCTTATTGTAATTAATTATAGTTAAATGTCAACGCGTTTTAGATAGCGCTTTCAAAATATTTTTAAGTTATCAATGAACGGGCCTTAAATGGTTCAGTTTATAATTACGGCTAGTCATTAATAAAGATTGCGGTCATGGGCCATTGACTTGACTGTTAAAAATGATTACTAGTCTAGATGAACAATTAATTCTGATCACAGAAGAGCTTGCTGCAATTCTTTCAAATTCAAAAGGCACTTACCCAGCAGTCCTGTCGGTCTACTGAGTAAGTGCCTAAACTAATAGTTAGTAACTACAACTACGCAACATCAGGGATCGTGATCCATGTCTATGTTCTTACCCTTTAGTTCTATTTACAAAAAGCTTAAGTTGAATTAAAAATCGATCCTCTCATTGCCATTTTTACTTTTTTAACTCTCCTATTTTTTCAAACCTACAATTTCACTGACCACTTTTTTGATAAAGCACTGATCATGTTCGATCAGTAATAACGTCGGTTTATTTTCAGCTATTAATTTAGTTAACTGATCTTGGTTATATACATCCAAATAATTTAACGGTTCATCCCAAATATATAATTCGGCTGGTTGCGACAAAGATTTAGCAACTTCTACTCTTTTTCGCTGTCCCATACTCATATTTTCGATTTTTTGTGCAAAAACTTCTCTTTCTAGTCCCAACTTATGCAAATTATTAAAAAACATTTCATAATCTAACTGATTATCTACAGCGAAATCTTGCAAGTGACCCACATTTTTTTCAAACTCTTGGCAAATATAACTAACCTTGATATTAGCTGGTATTTTGATAGTTCCAGAGCTATTGCCAGTAAAAGTACCTAGCAGAACTTTGATCAAGCTGGTTTTTCCTATCCCATTTGGGCCAACTACACCGACTTGTTCTCCCTTTCTGATCGCAAAACTGACTGGTTTAAATAAAGACTCATTTCCATAAGAAAGACTAAAATTTTCCACTTGAAGTAATGTTTTGTGGTGGCTCGAGCGAAAATTAAGTGCTAGTTCATCGACTTGTTCGATATTTTTCATTAGCTTTTCTTTATCATGGATCTCATCGTCCATTCTTTTTTTCAAAGACTTTGATCTTTTCATCACTCTAGCAGCACGTGCACCAATGTGTCCCGTATCATAAATACTGCCGCTTCCCTTTTTGTGCGGATCTCCGCGTTTATCTCTTTCTCGAGAACCTGACCACTTTTCTTTTTCAAGAGCCGTCTGTTTAAGTCGACCAATGTCTTTTTTTAATTTTTCATTTTGCTGTATCTCAAATGAATCTGACAGCCTTTTTTCTTGATCATAAGTCGAATAATTACCGCTATATAAGGAAATTTTAGACTTCTCTATCACCAAAATGTGATCACAAATTTGATCAACGAATCCACGGTCATGACTAACTACTATGAATCCTTGCTTTTTCTTTCTCAAATAAGTGGCCACTTGCTTTCTACTAGCTAGATCTAAATGATTAGTTGGCTCATCGATCAACGGAAATTTTTGTTGATCAATAAATAATAATGCCAATCTAAGCTTAGTCTGTTCACCACCGGATAAACTAGCAAAAGGTCGCCAAATAAGGTCAAGATCAACCTGCATCAAATTCAATTCTCGTTTCAACTGCCATTCTTCAAACTCAACCGCCTCGCTTAATGCATAAATAGCCAGCTGACTAGGATCATTGATCTCCTGGGGAAAATAATTAAACTCCACCTGGTGCGAGATTTCCCCTTGATACCCCAGCTTGGCGCGTAATAATTTTAATAGTGTAGTTTTACCGCGACCATTCCTGCCAAATAACCCCAATTTCCAGTCTGAATCTAAGTTTAAATCAACTTTATTAAATAACCGCTTTTTCTGTCCTGGATAAGAAAAAGACAAATTTCTAATTTTAATTTGCGACATACACTGCCTCCTTGCTTTAATATCTGCAAGGTAGTAGTTTCTCAAGTTAAATTGCGAGCTTAATAAATCCCTTTATAGACACAAAAAAACCCGTAGCACTAAAACAATTTAACTTTAAAACTATCCGAGTCACACCAAATAATGGCTAGATTTCTACCCTGCCCAGCTAACGATAGTTTTAAAAAGTTAAATTAGTTTTTCAATGCTCAGATCTCTCACTTTCATCTTTAAATTATTATTAGAATAGCAAACTTTCTTTCAAAAAGCTAATACAAAGTTATCCCTTTAATTCTTCTTTTTTAGTTAAACTATGTGAAAGCTATTTCAATTTAGTGAAAGTTATTGCATAATATAGTGTGTAGAATATACAAGCAAGGAGATGTCTTTTTGATTTTTGAAACAATTAAAGCTTTGGCTGCTACTAGAAACATACCATTACGTACTATCGAAATTTCATTGGGATTGCCAGCTGGCACTTTTCAAACTTGGAATCAAACGGCACCTTGCAATAAATTAGTTGCGGTTGCTCGTTATTTTCATGTTTCTGTAGAAGCTCTTTTAGGTTAAGAAAAATCAAACCCTTCGCTGCAGAATAAATTGTAGTGAAGGGCTTATTTATTAAATTTTAGCAGCCTTAGCTAAATATTTGGCTGTAATCGGGTGGTTTTTGACATAACTATATAGTTTGTATTTATTTACCCTCAAAAACTGTTTTTGTTGCTCAGTTAAGTCCTGGTCGTCTCCTTTAAGCGCTGCCATTGTTTCAGGAACTAAATTAACTACTCCGGCACCTTTTGTGACTAAATTATTGAAAACATGTGGATTTTCTTGTTCTATCTTAAGCACGTTTTTCATACCAATATATCTAAAATAGTATTTTATATAATAATGACATACTCTTCTTTTTTGATTGTTCTCTTTATTTGACTGTACTAGCTGGCCACTTGGAAATAACCACATAGCTTGTCTATCAACCTTCGCAAAAATCAGATCATCATTTTCGGCTACAAATTTTGCTAATGCTTTAGGATCAAACAACGGATTTGGTCGGACCTGTCTTTCAGCTAGCAGTGTCACATTATTCTGCTTACTCATACCGTTCTCCTCTAATTGTTTTGCCTCAAAATTACACTCTATGGTTCAAGTATTTCTGATAAACGGATCAGTTCTTCCTGACTAAATTTAGCTATTGGCTTATCAAAACCTAATACTTTTAAACTTTGATTCATCTTAATTTTGCCAGAATTTAAATTATTCAGTCTTTGCTCATATTCCTGCACTTTTTCATCCAATTGTTCTTGCTTTGGTGCATTGCCTTTACGTAATTGTTTCATTTCTTCAATTGTTCCATTTAGTTTGTCAGCTTGTGCAAAATAATCTAGCAAATATTGGCGAGCATCATCCTTTTTATTCACTCGATCCCTCCTAACATTACTGCCTATCTCCGTTTTTCCAAACTAACATAGAAGTCAGAAAAATCATTGCACTACTTTTTTGTACCAAGACATTCAGTGAAAAAGATGCCCTATATTACCTAAGTCCGATAATGTTCATCTTCTAACCGTCTCATTTCACTGACTAATATATATACTGCAGATCGCTTGCCGTTGTTGGGTATGCCCATATCATCTTTTTGACCTGCTTTGCTGTATACTCTTCTCCGATCAATACACTCAAATAATTGATCATTTCATCGGCTTCCATACTTAGACAAGCCGCTCCTACTACTTTTTCACTTACCTTATCCACGATCAGTTGCACTAATGGCTTTTTTTCATGTTGTCGCTTGTAGGTGATCCATCCTGTTAAGTCTATATTTTTGGTTTGGTACCGTGCCTCATCTCGCTGAGCCTGATTTTCTGTCATTCCTACTTGAGCCAACTTTGGTAATGAAAAAACTACCGTCGGGATCTTTGGATAATCGATCTCGTCATCGCGCCCTGCAAGTTGAGCTGCTACATACTTGGCCTCAATACCAGCTACTGATGTTAATTTCGGTACAGGAGATGCTGCTGCGTCCCCGATAGCATAAATGTGAGCTGCAGTAGAACGTAAGTGTCGATCAACTATGACACCCTGATTGGAATATTCCACACCAGCTTGTGTTAAGCCCAAGTCATCCACATTGGGCTGCCGTCCGACCGCCGCAAATACCATATTAGTATCTTTGCTGAAGTCATTTGTCCCTGACAAACGATAACCAGCTCCAATTTGCTCCACCTGAGTAACATCTTGATCAAAAACAAATTCTACCCCATGTTCTTGTAAGGACTGCACTAACTCTGTCACTAATTTTTGTGGAAAGGCTTTTAGTGGTCGCGAGTTATGCAATATAACCGTCACTTTAGCTCCTGCAGAAGCTGCGATCCCTGCTAATTCAAAGGCAACATAACCCCCACCGATGATAGTTAGATCATGCGGCATTTTATCAAGGTCCAAGAAGTCCGTGCTAGTCTGCAGAAATTCTTTGCCCGGAATATCTAACAGCCCTGGTCGCTGTCCCGTAGCGATCACAAAATTACTAGCTTCCAGCAAACATTCGCCAACCTTCACTGTTGTTCCAGCAACGAATTCTGCATGCCCAGTATATGTCTTGACCTCTGAACTCTCCATGCCTTTTTTGGTAGCCGAACTGATTCCAGACGTGTAAGCACGTTTATTCGTCATCAAAGCTGACCAATCAATATCGATTTGTGCCTTTAAGCCGTTACCCGCTAAGAGTTTAGCATGTTCTTTAGCTTCCACAGCTGTATATAAGATTTTTTTCGGATCACATCCCCGATTGGGACATGTACCGCCCCACAAGTCTTCCTCGATCAACGCAACTTTCTGTCCTTGTGCTTTAATTGCCGCAGCTGCAGCCGTTCCTGCCGGACCTGCACCAATCACAACCGCATCATACTTTTCTGAGATCTTCTCCATGTTTTAGTCCTCCTGTTCTTCATTTTGACTAAGATAATTTAATACTTTTTGCCGGTCTAAATAGCCTTGACTTTGTCCACTTCGATCTCTGATCTCCACATAATTATTAGTACTTAATTTTTCAAACAAATCGCGTAAAACCGCATTTTCTGCCAAGACAGGAACATCTTCACGCCGTTCTTTAGCTAATCCATTCAGCGGCTGAGTTGCTAACAACACTTTATTCACAGGAGTATCATAAATATTCTTCGCCATACTCCCTCTAAAAAAGTCACGCACGAAATTATTCACCGGGTGCTGTGCGATTTCTTGCGGGCAAGCAGCTTGCAGCAGCTGGCCTTCACTCATAATACCAATTCTATCACCGATCTTTAGTGCTTCATCCATATCATGCGTCACAAACACGATCGTGTTATGCAACTGCTCATGAATATCCAACACCAAGTCTTGCAAACTGGCACGTGAAATCGGGTCTAGAGCACTAAAAGGTTCATCCATCAACACGATCGGCGGTTTAGATGAGATCGCCCGTAAGATCCCGACACGTTGCTGTTCACCACCAGATAACTCACGCGGATAACGGTTGCGGTATTTGACCGGATCCAAGCCGACTCTTTTTAAAAGGGAGTCTGCCATTTCTTGCAGTTGATTTTTAGGAGTCCCCTTCATCTCGGGGATCAAAGAAATATTTTGCGAAACAGTCATATTAGGAAACAAGGCGATCTGTTGTAACACATACCCCATCATCCACCGTAACTCTTGGAGCGGATAGTCCTCTGCTTTCTTGCCATTGATCAAAACCTGTCCACCAGTCGGTTGTTCTAAACGATTGATCATTTTTAAAGAAGTTGTTTTGCCGCTGCCGGACGAACCAACTAAGACAAATCTTTCACCTTGTCGAATACTCATATCCATTCCTGAAATAACTGTATTATCTCCGAATGCTTTTTGAATATTTCGAAACTCAATTGCAGCAGCCATTTAATCACCCTCCTTTAACAAGTGATGGGTCTTCAGATAATGATGTGCAACTGTTGCTGGTGCTTTGTCTTGCACATTGACTTCATAATTCATTTCCTGCATTTCTTTTTCTGTGATCCTACCGGCTAACTTATTCAAGCTTTTAACGATCTGCGGATGCTTGTCAGCAAAATCTTTCGTCATCATTGGTGCACCTTGATAGGTCGGGAACATATGCTTATCATCTTGCAAAATACTCAAATGGTACTGTCGCAGCTCACTATCGGTCGAATACGCATCAACGATATTGATTTTATTTTTATTGATTGCCTGATAGCGTAAAGCTGGTTCCATCGATTTGACAGGAAAATTCAAGCCATAAGTTTTCTTGATCCCTTTTAAACCATCACCGCGATCAATAAACTCCAAGGTCATTCCTCCGCTTAGGATCGACTGGACATTTTGCAAGTCACTAATCGTTTTTAAATGATGTTCCTGTTTAAATTTATCTTTGACCGCTAAAGCATAGGAATTGTTATATTTCATTGGTCGCAAAAGTTCGATGTTTTCTTGTTTTCTCATGATTTGCTTAGCCTTGTCATAGGTTTCGTTAGCCGTTAAACCGCTTGTTTTTTGTGACTTTTTTGCTAGTGTTTCCAAGACTGTTCCAGTAAACTCCGGATAAATATCGATTTGCTCATTTCTCAAAGCATTAAATAAAAAGGTCGTTTTACCAAAATTTGGCTTCAAAGTTACCTTAATATGCTGCTCATCTTGCTCGATCAATTCCTTATACATATTGATCAATATTTCAGGTTCTGAGCCCAACTTACCAGCAATCGTAACAGTTTCAGTCCGATTGATATAAGCATTATATGCGCTACCGCCGCCTAATAAGACAACGATGACAGCCAAAACAGAAACAGCCGTCTTTACGGATGCATGTTCCAGCCATTTGATCAATGAACTCATAATGATTGCCAAAACTCCAGATGCAACCGCCCCGATCAAAATCAATGATGTATTGTTGCGATCGATCCCTAACAAAATAAAGGTCCCCAGACCGCCAGCTCCGATCAAAGCCGCTAAAGTGGCTGTACCGATGATCAAAACCAAAGCAGTCCGAATACCGGAAATAATCGTCGGCATTGCGAGTGGCAACTCTACTTTAAATAACTTTTTCATGCGCGACATTCCGAACGCATCAGCTGCTTCTTCCAGTGCTGGGTCGATCTCAGTTAAACCCAGATAGGTATTTTGAAAGATCGGCAATAAAGCATAGACTACCAGAGCAATCACGGCTGGAACTGTCCCAATTCCCACGACCGGTATCAACAAACCTAATAAAGCCAGTGAAGGTATTGTCTGCAAAACCCCTGTCAACTGTAAGAGAAACTCGGATATTTTTTTATGTTTAACGACCCAGATCGCTAGTGGGATCGCGATCACCATCGCAATCAGTAAAGAAAGTGTCGAGATCTGCAAATGCTGCAGCAATGCCTGCCACAGACCCCCTCTTCTTTCATTGAATGTTTGCATTATTTGTTCCATCGATTTGTCCTTCCATATTTAATTACGTACAGACTAAGTGA
>NZ_AZFI01000009.1 GCF_001435755.1 Ligilactobacillus acidipiscis DSM 15836
CAGTGTGGAACCTGACTAACAGCAGAAACTTATCACTTGTATTTTTATAATTTTCCTTATAAAATGTAAGCAACATAATAAATACAAGGAGGTTTTTTAATGACTAAAGTTGGGATCATTGGTGCAACTGGGATGGCCGGTTCAGCAGCTTTTAAAGAAGCTCAAACAGCAGGTTTAAATGTCACTGCCATCGTACGCAACGCCGCTAAGGCAAGGAAGGAACTGGGGGATTCGATCCAGATCCTCGAAAAGGACGCCTTTTCTTTAAAAAAGGAAGATTTGGCAGGCTTTGACGTTGTAGTCGATGCCTTTTCGACCGCTCCAGCACAAGCATACTTACATGTAGATCTGACAGCTCATTTGATCAGCTTGTTCCGTGAAGAAAAAAGTCCACGCTTTATTTTTATTCTAGGTGCAGGAAGTTTGCATACTGGTGATGACAATCATTTGGTAGTAGAAGATATCAAGAAAGTTCCTGGAGCAGAATCATTTATCAACACACCAATCAACCAGTTAGCTGAATTGCACTTTTTACAAGATGTTACAAACGTTAACTGGGTCGGCATCTCACCTGCTTCATCCTTTGTAGCTGGTGACGCCGCCGAAAATATCTTGTATGGTACAGAAGAATTACTCACGGACAAAAACGGCAAATCAGAAACAACTGGCGGTACAATGGCCAAAGCAATCGTTCAAGAGATTCAAGAAAGTAGCCATCACCAAGAACGTTTCACCGTCGTTAACGGTTAAATAAATAATAACAGTCGCTTCACAGCATCCATTGTGTGAAACGGCTATTTTTTTGCTTTTCATCGTTAGCTTGAGACAACATCTTGCTCAGAAACGTAACTTTTTGGCAAATACAATTTCTTAGTGCTCATGTAATTGTAAATAACGGAATCGATCTTAGTATCACTATAGCGAACTACCTATTTTTTTAAAACTTGGAAGCACAATACTGATCACTACACAAAGTTTAATGCCAAAACAGCTTAAGTTGGAAAAACTTGCTTGATTTTATCGAGAAAATATTTGCTATAATAAACTTTATTAGTCAATTGGGAGGTAAAAAAATGTTTAATATGATTCCAAATGACATGGGAGAAGCTGCTCAAAAATTAGCTTATTTACAATCCCATGGTAAACCCGAAACTACAGAAAACGATATACTGCTAGAAACTGTTAAGGGCGGGGTTCAAGAGATGCTTGACGAAGCCTTGGAAGGCCCTTACTATAATGTTCGTTGGCGCAGCGAGGATAAATCCTTAGTGATCACTGGTTCTCTAAAAGAAGAAATCGGCACAGTTATTCCGCGTGCAGATTTTTCAACTTTTTCAGAAGATTTCAAAAATAATGAGATCCTTTTCTGGCGTAATGCAGGTAAACAAATTGCCACTCTGATTCACCAAGAATAAATCAGTTTTCATCGTGTCTAGATGAATTAGCGAGTTGTCGTCTGGGCTTTCCTTTCGTGGATGTAGGTCCACATGCTGCTCATCTGGAGTTCGATCTTGAATTGCAGGAAACGGATGGAATACTTGGGGGGATCGTTAAAGAGTTCTGCTTGCTTTTATTAGCTTAGCGCGCTATATTCTAACTTAATCATTAAAAAAGAGGGAATGAAATTGAACTCGTCACAAAAACAAAAAATTTTCTTCCTAGTTGGTGCGATTTGGCTGTTATCCATTGTTTTGCTCGGGCTAAGTGTCCTTGCCTGGCACTTTAAGGTTGGCGGAGTCCTACTTTTAATACTATTGGTGGCTGATTTTTTGGCACTTAGCGCTGCTGGAACAACACTGAGTGTTCCTCTTCTGATCCGTTTACGCAAACGACGTGCTAAAAAAGAAGCAGACAAAAACTAACGGCTCAAACGTTTACCTAAAAATATGCAAAACAAAAAGTCTGGAGAATTCTTCAGACTTTTTTGATACGCTTATTTCCATTGCTTTTTAATAAATTTCTCGCGACCGCCCATTTCTTCCATTTGGTAACGGAGCGGATTTTTCCTGTAGAAATCCTGATGGTAATCTTCTGCTGGATAGAATGGCTTAGCATCCTCGATCTGGGTCACGATCGGATCCGAAAAACGGCCGCTTTCCTCTAACTCTTTCTTAGAAGCTTCGGCTATCTGGCGCTCTTCATCATTGTGTACAAAGATGACCGGCCGATAGCTGTCGCCTCGATCTTGGAACTGCCCCATCGCGTCGGTCGGATCCGTTTGGCGCCAGTAGACTTCTACTAGATCCTTATATGAAACAACATCTGGGTCATAGTGGATCTCAACTGCTTCAGTATGCCCAGTTGTGTGGCTGCAAACCTGTTCGTAAGTGGGATTTGGCACATGTCCACCTGTATAACCAGAAACTACTTTATTGATGCCTGGCTGTTCGTCAAACGGTTTGACCATGCACCAAAAACATCCACCCGCAAAAATTGCTGTTTTTTCCAATCCGAAGCACTCCCTCTCCAATATAAAAGACGCAGATAATTTCCGCGCCCCTTAATTATATAACTTAGTCAGTGTATTGTTCTAAGATTTGTTTCAATTGATCCTTAGGATGGTAACCAACGACTGTATCGACAACTTCGCCGTCTTTTTTGACCATCAATGTTGGAATACTCATAATGCCAAAGTGAGCTGCTGTTTCAGGGTTTTGATCAACGTCCATCTTCGTGAATGAAACATCGGACATTTCATCGGATAATTGTTCAACAACTGGTGATTGCATTTTACATGGACCACACCATGTTGCCCAAAAGTCCGTCAAAGTAACACCCTTGCCAGTAACTTCTTCAAAATCTGCATCTGTGATTTCTTTTACTGCCATAATTTAATTCCTCCTATTTTTTTCCTATGCGGTCATCTGTTTGATTTCTGGCCGCCTAACCTCGATAGTTCCGACTAATATCGTGTCCTATCTAAAATCATATAATACTATGATAACGTATTATTTAGAGTTTTGCACTGCTTCTCTGATATCATCGCTAAATTCATCTGGAGTTGTTTTTGGCTCATAACGTCCGATCACTTGACCTTCACGATCGATCAAAAACTTCGTATAATTCCAAGCGATATCTGTGCCATCAGTTTGCTCTTTCAAATACGTATATAGCGGATCTTCATCTTCACCATTGACGGTCACGCGCTTCGTCATTGGAAAAGTTACTCCAAAGTGTGTCTTACAATACTGCTCGGCTTCTTCATCAGAATCCAATTCTTGTTTGAACTGGTTGGAAGGCAGACCCACTACAGTGAACCCCTGCTCATGATATTTCTGATACAAGGCTTCAATTTGTTCAAGTTGGGGAGCTAACCCACATTTGCTGGCGGTGTTCACCAACAATAAAACCTGCCCCTTAAAGTCCGCAAAATCAATTTTCTGTCCGTTGATCTCTTGCTTTTCAAATTCGTAGATCGATGACATCGACATCACCACCTTTAGTTTAATAGATATTGTCGTGAAGGACTATAAACAAAGTTTCAGTCCTAAATTACCAGCTCACCCCAATGTTCTGAAACTCATTGTAGTGTGCTCGTTCGTTAGCGTTCGCCTCTAACCACCATGCGACACTTTGTTTTTAGTCGTTCACGATTTACTATTCAAAATTTAACACTATTTTGTGCTTTCTTCAATATATTTGCTTACAAATTGATAGTATATTTTAGCAGAAGCCTTTTGGTTTTTTTAGACTATTTGCTTGCGTTACAATAATAATAATCATTAAGGAGATGATCTCATGCTGTACATTCAACGGATCTATGACCATGAACAAGACTATCAAGCCTACCGCGTATTGGTTGATAGAATGTGGCCGCGGGGGATTTCAAAAATCAACGCCAAACTAGATAGCTGGAATAAAGAGATCGCACCCTCACCCGAATTACGTAAATGGTTCGGTCATGACCCTGAAAAGTTTGCCAAATTCAGGGAACTTTACTTGAAAGAATTGGCTGAAAATCCTGCCATGCCAGAGTTTATCGCAACTATCAAACAAAAATTAAATGAAAACGACGTTACTTTACTGTATGGTGCTAAGGACACACAATATAATCAAGCTGTGATTTTAAAGGAGTTCTTAAATAAAGAGCTGCACCAAACAAACTAATTGCGTGGAGTTCTCATTCGATAGTATGATAACGTTAACAGGAACCTGAGGAGGTCATTTATAATGAAGTTTCTTTTTGAATCAAACTACAAAGATGGACAAGACCGTTTTGTTCATTATACCGAAGATGACAAAGTCGATGCTCAAGTAGATTTTACTCCAGATGATGATAAAAAAACTTATACGATCGATTCGACCGTTGTAGACCCTTCCTTACGGGGCAAAGGTCTGGGCGGCTACTTGATGTTAGAAGTTGCCAACCATGCTCGCAAAAATGATTATAAGATCATCAATGTTTGCCCTTATGCCGTTAAGTTTTTCGACAAACACCATGAAAAATATTCCGACGTTTTGAAATAAATTACCAGGGCATGACCACCTTTCTAATAAAAATGTGCTGCAGAGATCTAGTTTGATTTGCTGCAGCTTTTTTTATTGGGGAGATATTTATCCCAGTTACTTTTTCAACTGTGAAGTTGGCGCTATGGGGCTGATCACTTATTTTCGGATCCACATTACTTTGACTTGGAACTGTCAACCTTTTGACTTGAGAGCTCTTACCCAATTGATAGTCCTAGTTTATTTTGAAACATGCTCACTCTTCTTTTCAATATCTCCGCAACTTGATCAGAAAAGTTTTTTGAAGCTTGACCTTACCAGATCAGGTACGCCAGGAGCATGATAGTTTTCCAATTTTCACAGCGAAAAATTTCAAAAAAATTTTATGACCTCAAACGTTTTTCAAAAAGATGTGTTAGAAGTACCAGTATTAACAACTTTCTTTCTCTCACAATAAATTGTCTAAAAAGATTGACTTACAAAAAGTAAGTGTTATACTAAGAAATGTTCCGTTGATGAGCAACGGTTATTTTCAGTATTACTTTTGATAAAAAATTGTTTAAAGAGAAAGGGAGTTTTTGAAATGGCTACAATGATGGCAGGACAAGCACTCGCAAAAGTATTAGAAAAATGGGACGTGGATCACGTCTACGGGATCACCGCAGATTCGATCAACAACACCGTCGATGGATTATATCAAGAACGTGACCAGATCAAATACATCCAAGTTCGGCACGAAGAGATCGGCGCACTTGCTGCCGCTGCCGATGCCAAGTTAACCGGCACGATTGGCGTCGCATTTGGCTCTGCCGGCCCTGGCTCAGTTCATATGTTAAACGGCTTATACGAGGCTAAAATGGATCACACACCAGTTTTGGCTTTAGTCGGACAATCGGCTACCGGCGTGATGAATACCAACTTCTTCCAGGAAATGAATCAAGATCCAATTTTCGCGGATGTAGCTGAGTTTCACAAGCAGGTCGTCAATGCTGATCAGATCCCTAAGGTCGTTGACGAAGCGATTCGCTCAGCTTACGCCACTAAATCAGTTTCAGTCGTAATTTTGCCGGATGACCTTTCAGGCCAAGAAATCGACTACCGTGAATTAAAAACTGCTGCATTAAACAAACAAACCACTAAATTGCCAGTTGATGCTGCTGATGTTAAGCAAGTTGCCGCCGCTATCAAACAAGCTAAGCGACCAATAATGTGGCTCGGTCAAGGTGCTTATGGTGCCAAAAAAGCCGCAGTTGCGGTTTCCGAAAAATTCGGCTTGCCTGTTTTGACAACTGCTCCTGCCGCTAACGTTTTCCCAAGCGATCATGCAAACTACATGGGTGCGCGCGGACGGTTAGGCACCAAGCCAGCCTTTGAAGTTTCACAAGCCAGCGACTTGATCTTATTTGTCGGAACTAACTATCCATTTGCCCGCTTTATGCCGGCCGACAAAACGATCATCCAAGTCAATAACAATTTAGCTGACCTGGGCAAACAATACGATGCAGACATCACTGTTTTAGGCGACGCCGCTCAATTCTTGGCAGGATTAGCGCAAACAGACTACCAGGCACAACCAACTGCTTTCTTAAAGGCCGCTCAAAAGGACCGTACTTTGTGGATGCAGTGGCTTGAAAAGTTAGCTGCTGATGCTCAAAATGGTCTGCGGGCTGAAGGTGTTATTCAGGCCATCAAAGAAAATGCCACAGACAATGCTATTTTCGGCTTAGATGTTGGTAACAACACCGAATGGTCGCTGCGTCAACTGCCTTTCAACAAGGAGCAAAAATATGCGATGTCCCCATGGTATGGCACAATGGGCTTCGGCTTACCGGCTGGCCTAGCAGGCAAATTAAGCTTCCCTGACCGCCAAGTTTGGAGTATTTCCGGTGATGGCGGCTATGCGATGGTCATGCCTGACTTGTTGACTGAAGTTAAGTATAATTTACCAGTCATCAATGTTGTTTTAGAAAACAAGTCCTTTGGTTACATTGGTCACGAAAAGATCCAGGCAAACCAAGCTCCTTATGGGATCGACTTAGTTGGTGCTGACTGGGGTAAGGTTGCTCAAGATATGGGTGCGATCGGCTTTACTGTCACTAATCTGGCAGAACTCAAAGACGCCATGAATCAGATCAATGATTTGCAAAAAAAAGGCAATCAGTTACCGATCGTCTTGGACGCTAAGATCCAAAATATCGACCCGCTTGATACGTCATTTATTCCAGTCGACCCTGAAACTTTTGATGCTGATACGATTGCTAACTACCGGAAAACTTATGATTTGCCAGCCGAGGAACAACCAGCATTCAGCGACATTTTGAAGAACATTTAAGATATATCAGATCCATTAAAAATAGTGTTGGTGACTTTGATCACCAGCACTATTTTTGTGTTATTATGTAAAATTTTTTCTGAGCAGCAAAAACGGCATCCCCATTATTAAAACAACGAGCAAAGCTAGTAGTATCACAAGGAAATTTAAAATTCACTGAATATTTAAAACCCGGGTCAAAAAGGTTTACTTGGTTTGCCATTCAAAGCAATGTTTTTTAGACACAAAAATAATGATCAGACTTAATTACTTGCACAAGGCAACTAGTAAAGCGGACATAGAACGGAAAAATGCTGATTTCGCACCAACATCGAACGCACTGTCACACTATAGTCGAGTCTGACCATTATCTGATAGAGAATTTAACAAGCCCTTGACCTCTTTTCGTGTGGTTTTTAATGAAACAACCATCTAATTTATAAAATATAAATTATGAGCTGTTCATTCCCTACAACTGTATTCTAATCGCTTTCTAACAAAATTACAAGCACTTTTTCGCATATTTATTGTGTGTCCCAAAAAAATGCCGCCGTTTAACAAAAGCTATCTTAGTTTCATCGAGCTAACTCCTGAGTCATAATGACATTTGGTCAAGCAACGAATTCTTCAAGCATAGCACTAACCATGGTGCTTATTATTCATTTGGTATAGATAGATAAATTTGCTTTTTTGGTTAGGTCAGCTACCCTTAATTAGTTAAAATGTGGTATTCTAGAAACATTATTAAAAATAAATAAGTAAAGGGGCGAGATCTGATGAAAAAAAATAGGATGATCAAATTTCTTGTGGCTATGTTTTCACTGATCCTGTTTTTCGCAGTATCTCCAAAAATACACGCGGAAAAAACTTATACGATCGGGACAGATGTTACATACCCGCCTTTCGAATTTGCTAATAAGGATAACAAATACGTTGGGATCGATATTGATTTAATGAAGACCATCGCAAAAGAAGAAGACTTCAAGGTCAATATCAAGGAACTGGGCTTTAACGCCGCAGTCCAATCACTGCAATCAAACCAAATCGACGGTGTGATCGCAGGAATGTCGATCACGCCTGAACGTAAGTCTAAATTTGATTTTTCTGATCCATATTACAAAACTGGTGTCGTGATGGCAGTGGCCCAAGATAGCAAGATCAAAGGTTTAAGCGACTTGAAAGGCAAGCGTGTAGCCCTAAAAACTGGGACAGCGGCTGCCGATTATGCACAATCACAACAGAAAAAATACGGCTTTAAGACTGTAACTTTTGATGATTCAGACAATATGTATAACGACGTGGTCAATGGTAATTCAGTTGCGACCTTCGAAGACGACCCTGTTATGAAGTATGCTATCAAAACAGGGACTAAACTTAAGATCGTGACTAAACCTGCAGAAAGCGGCTATTATGGATTTGCGGTCATGAAGGGGCAAAATCCTGAATTAATTCAGAAATTCAATCACGGTTTGCAGGTGCTTAAGAAAAATGGTCAATATAAAAAATCACTGACCGTTATCTCAGTACCAAAACAGTAAACTCACAGAAGAAAAAGACAAATGATCACACATTTAGCGGTCTGATCAAAGAAAACTATTCTGTTTTGTTAAAGGGACTTGGACAAACGCTTTATCTGACGATCGTTGGGATCATTGCGGCAACGGTTTTTGGAGTAATTTTTGGCTTGTTGGGTGTTTTGCCTAACAAATTTGCACGCGGACTATCCACAACGGTGATCTATATTTTCCGTGGTCTGCCGTTACTGGTACTGGCTTTGTTCATTTACAACGGGATACCTAGTTTGACAGGAACAAAGATCCCCGCTTTCGTCGCTGGGACGATCACATTGATGCTTAATGAAGGAGCATATACCGCGGCCTTTGTCAAAGGTGGGATAGATTCGGTCGACATTGGGCAAATGGAAGCCGCGCGCAGTTTAGGTCTGCCGTTTGGCAAAGCGATGCGCAAAGTTATCTTGCCGCAAGGGATCAAGATCATGGTCCCATCATTTATCAACCAGTTCATCATTACGCTGAAGGATACGTCGATCCTATCGATCATTGGCATCCTGGAATTAACACAAACTGGGAAAATCATCATCGCGCGCAACCTGGAAGGCTTCAAAGTCTGGGGCATCGTAGCGCTGATGTACTTAGTGATCATCACATTGCTGACATGGCTCTCGAAGTATGTGGAAAAGAAAATGAACGACTAAAAATTGATTTTAAAAATCTCGGACAGTTTGAATTAAGCTGGCCGAGATTTTTTATTCCTTCATGTGATTTTTCTTTGATTGAAATCGGCTGGAACTTTACTGATCTTTTAGCCGATTTTGTCAAATTGGCTGGAACTTCGCCAGACTTTTAGCCGATTCTGTTAAATTGGCTGGAACTTCGCCAGACTTTTAACCGATTTCGTTGAATTGGCTAATTCTTTGCCTGTCTTTTAGCCGATTCTGTTAAATTGGCTGGAACNTCCCATACTTCTAACCGATTTTATCAAATTGGCTAAGACTTTCCCATACTTCTAGCCGATTCTATCAAATTGGCTAAAGCTTTCCCATATTTCTAGCCGATTTTATCAAATTGGCTAAAACTTTCCACAACCTTTAGCCAGCTGCCTGCGCAAAGACTATAAAAATAAAACAGATTCCTCATTTATATTTCAAAATATAGTTGCGACACCCGTTTTATTTATTCTTCACTATTCATTATAGCTAACAACTTCGATTTGCCCATCAACAAGCCTTAACTTTGTCAAACTGCCATTTGCAGGACGTTCGCTCAGATCATATCGTCCGGCAGCATATCTGTCCATTAAACTCAACAATGTATTACCATGCGAAATGACTAAGACATTATCCCCATCATGAAGGCTCTCATCCGAACTGATCAGAGCAAAGCCTTGGTCAATACGATTCCAATACTCTTCATGATTTTCGGCTAAACCAAATGGATCGGCCTCTTTTAAGAAATCTTTTGCCGTGTCAAACGAATATTTTTCGACAATTTGCGGAAAGTTTTTCAGTCCGTGCGGTCCTGCTGCCAAATACCAAGCTTGATTCATATCCGTGCCTTCGTAATACCCGTAAAATTCTTCCCGGAAATAAGAAACAGGTTTGGGGTCTTTAATGTTCGAAACCTGATTTTCGGCTAAGACAATTTTCGCAGTAGCGATTGCACGGCCCGTATCCGAACAAAATGCTCCAGCAAACGGCACCTCTGCCAACCGTTGCCCGATGTCCTTGGCTCCATCGATCCCCCTTTGTGTCAATGGTGAGTTGCTCCACCCTTGCAACTTATTAAAAATATTATAGTAAGTTTGCCCATGACGTACTAAATATAAATTAAGCACTCTCATTAAAGATCCATCTCCTATTAAACTCTTGCTAACTTCAAGATACCCCTCACAATAACCAGTCTACACATAATTTTATTAAAAGTTTTTAACATTAATAGCTTTAACAAAAGAAAAATTATCATCTGTAAAGGTAAATTTTAAAATACAACAGTTATGAAAATCAGTGACACGTTGCCGAATTTCTGTGTAAGAAAGCCATTTCTGCAAAAACATAAAGCATGCTCCACCATGACTGACAGCTAGTACACGTTCATGGTCAGGCTTGCTCATGATAGCTGTTAACGTATCATTCATCCTTTTTTGAACCTGCAGATCTGATTCTCCACCAAATTGCAGAAAAAAGTCGCCATAAGAATGCCGTTTTGAATCATCTTTAGGATTAAGTTGTTCGCTTTGGCCTTCAAATACTCCAAAATTCCATTCTTTTAACCCCTTGAGCCTCGTATAAGGTTGAGCAGTTATAAATTCAAGAGTATCACAAGCACGTTCCTGGGTAGACGAGTAGGCATGATCAAACTTTAACCCTTGTTGTTTGAAATAGGCACCTACTTTTTTAGCATCCTCAATACCTTGTTTAGTCAAAGGAGAATCGCTCGCACCTTGGATCCGATGTAATTTGTTGAACAACGTTTGACTATGTCGCATTAAGTAAAGTTCCGACATCAATAGCCCTCCTTTTAGAAAAATAGCAATCATTATTCTTTGAAAATTTCATAATTTTCCGACCTTAAGTGCAAGTCAACTCCTTATACATGAGTTTACCTTTCAACATACACTAATTCGTCTTACTCTTCATAGGTTATGCTGCTAACCAATTGCTCCCAAATTATCTTTAGCTTGTTTAATTTTTTGTAATTGGAACTATTATTCAAAAAGAGGTTCACTTTTGCTTTATTCTGTTCACACGAGCCCCTTAATAGGCACTTAGTAAGAGTATGAATCTGCGTATTATCTTTAGTAACGTTTAAATGCCCAAAATAAAATATAACTTGATTAACTAATGAGATTCTTTTTTTCACGCTATTTTCTTGTTAGTACATTTTTGTTAAAAGTCCGCACGGAATAATTACAACATTTAATTTTTTTAAAATAGCACAAACTCCGTTTTCTTCTGATCAATGCCGCGCCAAATTGTACCATCATCCATCGCGGTCGCCAGAAAGACACTCCTTTGGACTAAAGTTTCATGTTCTTCACTGATTTGATCCTTAGAAAAATTTGCTACTCCAACTGCTTTTATTTTTCCCTCTTCTCATGCATCAGCCATAACATCCATATAATCATTACTTATTTTATATTTTGGTGAAGCATGTGTCTGATAAAAAAACTTCTGTTCGGCTCCTGAACGTTCCGGGCTGCCATCTAAGGCCTTCATTAACGTCTTAGAATCTTTAGGATCTGCTTTCCGTTTGTTGCCCAGAGGTATCATGTTGGCCCGTGCACAATTTTATCGGCAATTATGGCACTTTGACCACTTTACTTAATGACCTTTCCGAGCAATCGAAGTACCATTTCCATAAAATGCCGCAGTATCAAAAAAGTGCTTGTTTTGTTCTAAAGTGACCTCAAAAACTTGCCGTTTTCATGATCACTTCTCTGGTTTGATATTCAATTTAGCGAGCCAATTCTCAGATCTAGAATAGTTAACCCTGATTGCTCCAGCTTTTTAATAAAATGCTCCGTTCACAATGAACAAAGGCATTTTTATTTTCTGTTCATCAAACTAATTTCATAATTTAGTCTTCAGTTGCTACATGTCATTTCAAAGTTTATTAAATTGGAGTAAAGCATAGACCAAAAAAAGAACTTGGAGCAAAATGATCCCCCACGAAAAACTATGAGTCATATATTCATAAATAATGCTAAGTAATACTAAAACAGCAATAATAATGGCGAGCCACATTTTTCCCTTCACTTGAACACCGCTCTCTTTTGTAGATACACAAAGTGATTAACAACTATTCCTTACTTCCATTATATAATAATTTTTAAAAAAATCGGTAAGTAATACCATCGAGATCGATCTATTTTTGTAGCAAATTCTGCATTAACATTCGCCCAATATCCTGTTGTAATTTCAAAGCTCTTTGATGTTGCTTTAACCCAGTAAATCTTGTCAAAACAATACAATCGAAACATTTTTGGTTCAATTTCAACCGAGCACAGTCATGTTCAACATTGACTAAGTCTCCTGTCTTGTTAAAGGTATCCCCACTAAATTTCAAATCGTCAGCATAATAAATCAACTTGCCGCGTTCCGTCTGCTCATGTAAAGCATTTTGGCAAAAAAACGTAAATTCGTTATTCTCGCCAAATAACTCTTGCCAAGCAGGCAAAAGCGCTGCTGCCGTTAAAAAATTATCCTTTCCAGCTACCACTGGGGCAATAAAATTACGCTGTAACTGTAAGCCAGGAAAGTTATCCGTTAACCAGTCACTAACTTTTTTTCTGCCAAAGTGATCCAATAAAATGTTAGCAGCCGTATTATCTGAAGTGCCTAGCATCAATGCTACAATATCACGTAAACTCCACTTTGTTTGTGACAGATAGTGCATGACACCTGCTCCAGCAACTCGCTGTTCAGGCCGCACGGTTAATGTTTTTTTAAAATATCAGCTTTTTGCTGCCAGATACTCTTCACATAATCAGCGATGCCTACTTTGAGCAAACTCGCTCCGGGAAAAATTTTTTGTTCTTTCAAAGTAAAAGTCTTCCCTGATTCATCTTGGATCACGACTGCTACCTGAATTTTTTCTTCTTGCAGCCGTTCAGTTAATTCCAATGCTAATTTTTCGCTCATTCCTGCCATTTTTAGCTCCTTATTTTTTGCCCTCTGCTCTTGTTTATTGCTCCTTTTTTATTTCTTCCCGCAAATACTTGCCAGTGATCGACTTGGAACTTGTACACAACCGTTCTAACGTTCCAGAAACTAAAACTTGACCACCTTGTTGGCCACCTTTAGGTCCGAGATCAAGACAGTAATCGGCATTCCCTATCATCTGTAAATTATGTTCGATCACGATAATCGTGGCCCCCTGCTTCAATAAACGCTCAAAAACTTCCAGCAAAACTTCAATGTCTTGTGGATGTAACCCGACTGTTGGTTCATCGAAAACAAACAGGGCCCCCGCTTGTTCATGTCCCATTTGTGATGCCAACTTTAACCGTTGCGCTTCACCACCTGAAAGTGCAGTTGTTCCCTCTCCTAAAATCAAATAACCTAAACCGATCTCATTTAATAACTGCAGTGTATGATAGATCGCGGTTTTATCTTTAAATACTGTAAGTGCGTCTTCAATACTTAAGGACAGAATATCAGCAATCGAATATCCATGCCATTTGATCTTTAATGTGTCCTCATTATATCTTTGACCATCACATGTCGGACACGTTTCCTCCATATCTGGCAGGTACTGAATATCTAAATTGATGACACCTGTTCCTTTACAAGTTGGACAAGCTCCCATTTTAACGTTATAGGAGAATCGACTTGCCGTATATTTTTTCTTTTTTGCTGCCAAAGTGGATGCAAATAGCAACCTGATCTGGTCAAATATTCCTGAATAAGTTGCTACTGTTGAACGAACATTTTTACCAACAGGTGTTGAATCAATTGTTTTAACTGTTTTAAGTCCAACATTATCTAGCCGGTCAACATGTTGAGGCAACGCATGACCCTTTTGCTGAGCTTCGATTGCTGGGATCAATGAATCCAAAATCAAACTCGTTTTACCTGCACCGGAAAATCCCGAAACGACCGACAAGCGTTTGAGTGGAAAAGTTGCAGTAACATCGTGTAAATTAAACTTATCAGTCACATGTAAACTGACATTGCCTTGCTCAAAAATTTTTTTAGCAGCAGGTAATCTCCGTTGGGTCAGTTTCTTTTGATGTGATAAATATGGTGCGATCAAAGAGCCTTTGGTTTTTATGATTTCTAGTGGACTACCTGCAGCAACGATCTCTCCCCCAACTTTACCTGCACCTGGACCCGTTTCGATGATATAATCACTAGACGCAATAATAGTCGGATCATGTTCAACAACTACCACCGAATTTCCCAGCTGGACTAATCTGTGCATTATATCGATCAACCCCGCCACGTTAGCTGGATGTAAGCCAATCGATGGTTCATCTAACACGTATAAAACACCAGTTGTCTGACTGTGCAAAGTTTTGACTAACTGGATCCGTTGTAATTCACCAGTCGATAAGGAGGCACTCGGACGATTTAAAGACAAATAATTCAAACCTAACTCTAATAAGGGCGTCAGTGACTGAGTCAATTCCTTGATAATTTGCTTTGCCATCGTACGCATGTTTTCCGGCAAGTGGTCACTTAGTTGTCCACTAAAATCAGCCAGCTCCTCTAACGTCAGTTCACTAACTTCAGCAATATTTTTACCATCAAGTAAGCTCGTAAGCAAATGCGGTGCTACCCGTGTTCCATGACAGGTCGGGCATTCGGCAAAACTGTAAAATCGATTTAAACGTGCCAAAGTCCGCTCATTACTTGAATTTTTAGCAGTATCCTCCACGGCCTGATAAGCATTCTCATACAAAGCATGGTCCATGTTAAACACACGCCCCGTAGAAGAAGGAATCGAGATCTGATACTGTTTCTTTTTACCATGTAACACTAATTTTTTTTCATGTTCGGTCAGATCTTGATATGGTACGTCGATTCGAACTCCCATTTGCTCGATCACATAAGGCATAAAGTTTCGCCCTGGCAAATGCCACGAAGCCACAGCCCCGTCTTTAAGCGATTTAGTTGGATCTGCTATCAAAGCTTGCGAATCAACTTGACGAACTTGCCCACTGCCACCACATGTTGGGCAAGCCCCTGTCGAATTGAAGGAAAAATCTTCGGCAGCTGGTACGGTGAATGCGACCCCACAGGTCGGACATGTGATCTTCCCCATTTCAGTACCGGCAACCGCCATTTTACGCGCAACTTCGATGGTTGGTGAAATTTGATGTCCATTAGGACAACGATGTGAAGCCAACCGAGAAAACATCAGACGCACCATATTTAAAATTTCTGTCATTGTCCCCACAGTCGAACGACTGCCAGGCAAACTTGGCCGTTGCCGTAACGCAATGGCAGCTGGTAAATACCTAACGGCAGAGACCTGCGCTGGACTGGCCTGTGTTACTCTACGTCTGGTATAAGTGGACAAAGAGCTTAGATATCTCCGTGAACCCTCAGCGTATAAAACGCCGAGAGCCAATGAAGACTTGCCCGATCCAGACAAACCAGAGATCGCCACTACTTGATGCAAAGGAATGTCAACGTCGATATGTTTTAAATTATGCACATATGCATCTCTAACCTCAATTGTCATAGGGAGCGTACTTTCCAACTTACTCAAAAAAATCATCCTTCTCTTTTAATTACTATACAAAACTCAAACTGCTATTAGTAACGACTAAGTCCATCATAGAACAAGGCCAATTTTAATTAAAAAATTTGATTCATAGCTTATATCACAGCATATCTAATAACAAAATCGTTCCTAGTCCAGCCACAGCGATCATGACGGTCGTGGTCGTCCATGAAAGAAAAGTTTCCTTCACGGAAAAATTAAAGTATTCTTTGACCATCCAAAAACCAGCATCGGTCACATTATCACCGAAAATACTGCCCACACCGATCGCCAAAACAACTAATACCGGATCAGCACTAGTTTGAACGATTAACGGACCCATCAAGCTGGCAGAAGTCATCGCCGCAACCGTGGAAGACCCCAAGCAAACATGCATTAAAGCCGCTATCAACCACCCAGCAACGATCGGTGAAAAATTGATTCCTTCAAAGAGACTGGAAATATAGGTTGCAACACCTCCTTGTTCCAAAACAGCCTTAAATGCCCCTCCAGCACCAGTCAAAAAAACAACAAGCGCTACCTGTTTGATTCCTTTATTTAAAGAATGCGTAATTTGACTCATTGTCCGTTGTTGCTTTTTACCCATCGTATATATTGCAAATAACAACGACATGAGCATCGCAACATCAGGATCGGCCAAAAAATTAACCAATGAAGTAGCTCTCCAAGATAGATGAGTAAATTGACGAAAAACAGTCAAGAATCCGATAAGTATGACTGGCATCATTGTAGTTAATAGACTGATCGAAAAATGTGGCAAAGTCTGTTGGCAGGGTGATTTTTCGTCAGCGTCAAAACCATTTAATCTGATCTGATAACGATACATTCCTGGGAAAAAATGTTGGAGAACAGTATTCCATAAGGGCCCAGAAATCAATATGGTCGGAATTGCCACTACAATACCGACTAAAATCACATTGCCAACATTCACGCCTACGATTTCTGCTAAAGCCGTAGGAGCTGGGTGTGGTGGTAATAAGCCATGCATCGTGTTTAATGTTGCTCCCATTGGCAGAGCTAATTTAGCCAAGGGAATCTTCAATTCACGGGCGATCTCAAAAATAATTGGGATCAAAACGACTAAACCTACTTCAAAAAAAAGAGCAAAACCGATGATAGCCGAGGCTAAAACAACCGCTAACTGCATTTTAGCCTTGCCGAAACGACCAATCAGTCTATTAGCGATCACGTAACTTCCCCCTGCATCAGCCAGTAATTTACCAATCATTGAACCACAGGCAATGATCAAAGCCAAATCACCCAACTGTTCAGCCATCCCAGAAATAATAACTTGCGGAACATTAGCAAGTGGAATGCCTAAAGCAACACCGACCAGCAGTGAGATCAAAAGCAAAGCACTAAAGGTTTCCAATTTAAACTTAATAATCAAAACTACCAATAATACAACACTTACGCTCACTACCAGTAATGGCATTTTAAACACCCCTTCATAACTATGCATTTATTTAAATTCTACCATGATTTATTAGGATAATGCATTCTCTAACTGCAAACGATATCATTTTTTTGGTAAAATATTCTCCAAAATTGTAAAATAAAAGTATAGTAATCAGGGAGGAAAAATTTGTGCCAAAAATAAAAATTGTCTTTTGTGACGTCGATAATACATTGATCACAAGTAAAAATAAACTCTTACCACAAGTTAGTTCAGCCATCCAAGATTATGTTGTCGCTGGTGGGATCTTCGTCTTAACCTCCGCACGTCCACCAATGGGAATGCAGGCATTAGCACAGCAAATTGGTTGTTCTTCGTTGCAGATCTGCTTAAATGGTGCATTGATCTTGCAAAAATCTCAGAATTCAGTAGAGACTGCTATCTTGTTTGAAAAATCAATTCCTACTGCTATTTTACCCACAATCTTGAAAATCGTATCCCAACAAAACCTGACAGTTAGCGTTAATGTTTTTGCAGGAAAAAAATGGCTGGTCCAACAACATGACTGTTGGGTCAAACAAGAAGAAGAGATCACGGGTGCTTCAGCAACTATTACATCTTTTGATTCACGATTGCGTAACGTGAACCACCCCATACATAAAATTTTATGCATGGGAGAACCCGACCAGATCGATAACTTAGAAACACTATTAGATCGCCAATCTGACTTGTATCTAAGCTATCTCCGTTCAAAGCCAACATATTTAGAGATCGTTGACCACAGCGTTTCAAAAATGAGGGCGATCGAAACTGTTGCGAACTTTGCTCACATACCGATAGAACAAACAATGGCGATCGGCGATGGCGAAAATGACCTGCCAATGATCAAAGACGCTGGCATTGGGATCGCTGTTGCAAATTCTTTTCCTAAAGTCAAGGCAGCCGCCACACACATTGTCAGCTCAAATGATAATGGTGGAGTCGCTGAAGCAATTCGCAAATATACAGGACTATCTAGGTAATTGGTACATCATTTTACAAAGAATCATTCAAAAGATAGCAGCCAGCAAAGTTTTTTAAAGGCTGCCGAACCTTCTAAAAACAAAAACAGATCAGCAAACACGTTTTGTGGCAAACTGACCCGTTTTTTTCTTGTTATTTGTTTTGAGTAGTCCGACCCATTTTTGGAAAATGCAACTTTTGGTTCAATAAATATCTAACACCAAACGCTACAACACCTAAAATGATATAGACAACTGGATCCAATGTCTGATTGTATTTAACAGGTATCAAAGCAATCAAGCCAAATGCAACCATCCAGATCGCGATCAACTCTAGTGTCACAATGATCCCCCGAGTAACTTTGTGTTTCGATTCTTTGGATTTATTAGGATCCATCATCACATAGAAGAATGCCAAACCAACACCAGCAATAACTGAAGTCCCCAGCAAGGTGATCCATCCGCCATTAACTGCATTCTTACTGTGATCAAAGAATCCAACCAAGGCATACATTAAACAAAACATAATGAACATGATCAAGCCATTATCTAATGCCATCAGCCAAAAGATGTTGCTGGTACTCCGTGCTTCTTTTTTCTGATTATTGCCTTTAATGATCTTTTCAGCATACTCTGTCACGGGCCCATACAACTTAGCAGCTGTGACCCCGCTTTTTTGCTTGTCTAATAACTCGCGGTATGTGTCATTTAAGACTTCTTCTTTTTTCTCCAGATCATAATTATATTCATCCAGATTTTTATTTAAATGAAACATGAAATCTTCGTTTCGTTTTGTTAAGCCGGCAAATTCTCCGTCACGAACTGTAACTTCAACATGCTCTTGGTGTTGAGCCTGTTTTTTTGCAGCCTTTTCATTTTTTTCCCTAACTGTTTCTTCTTTCAAGGAAAGTCCTCCCATTCTCCTAGTCGAGTATTAATTTAAAGACTATATCTATTATAGGCTGGAATAAATTTCCAACCCCCAAAATCATTCTCCAGCCTAGATTTCGTCTTTTAATCGAGTAACCTACATCTTGCTGGATGCTTTAAAGCAGTGCATTACACTCTTGGTCGAGCTCTGTAAATCAGTCAACTCCGCTTATCCAGTACCAACAGTACATCGCTGAAAAACACGATATACTGTCCGTACACGATAATGCTCATTGTCTCCCGATTTCCGCCGCTCTGTTTTAGACATTGAATCTAAATTCAATAATGTCTCCATCTTGAACTTCGTATTCCTTGCCTTCTAGGCGAAGCCTGCCTGCCTCCTTGACCGCTTGCATGCTTCCATATTTATCCAAGTCATCAAATGAGACCGTTTCTGCCCGAATGAATCCTCGTTCAAAATCAGAATGGATAACACCAGCAACTTGTGGGGCTTTCATGCCTTTTTTAAACGTCCAGGCTCTTGTTTCTTTACCGCCAGCAGTAAAGAAAGTTGCTAAGCCCAACAATTTATATGAAGCCTTGATCAAACGGTCCAAGCCAGATTCTTCCACGCCTTCCGCTTCTAAAAAGTCTTGGCGGTCATCATCATCTAGTTCAGCAATCTCTTCTTCAGTTTGTGCGCAGACAGCCAAAGCTTCTGACCCCTCACTCGCAGCAAAATCTTGGACTTCTTTGAAGTACTTGCTGGCTTCAGGATCGGCCATGTCTTCTTCAGCAATATTAGCAACATACAAAACTGGTTTAGCAGTCAGTAAGAATAAACCTTTAACGATTTTTTGCTCATCCTCGTTAAATTCCAACGTCCGAACTGATTTACCAGCTTCTAAGACGGGCTTAATTTTTTCTAATACTTTGAATTCTGCAACTGCTTCTTTATCCTTAGTTGTCCGCGCAACTTTTTCTACCTTAGCGTAACGTTTGTTGACAGCCTCTAAGTCGGCAAGGACTAATTCCAAGTTGATCGTGTCAATATCGTCTAATGGTGCGATTTTATTGGAAACATGGGTAACATTGTCATCATCAAAAGCTCTGACAACATGGACGATCGCATCAACTTGACGAATATTTTCCAAGAATTTATTTCCTAAACCTTCACCTTTACTGGCACCCTTGACGATTCCTGCGATATCAGTAAATTCAAAGGTCGTATGGATAATTTTTTTAGCTGGTTCGATCTCATCGATCCGCTGCAGCCGACTATCTGGTACTTCTACCATTCCCACGTTTGGATCGATCGTAGCGAATGGATAGTTGGCCATTTCAGCGCCCGCTTTTGTAATTGCGTTAAATAATGTTGATTTACCAACGTTAGGCAAACCTACGATCCCTGCTGTTAATGCCATAGTCTAATTTCACTCTTTCTTACTTCAATTTTTAATGCTTCTTACTTATCTAATACCTTTTTCATCCGCCGTTCAAATTCTTTTCGGGATAACATTACCAACCGGCCGCAGCCAGTACACTTGATTTTAATGTCCATACCCATTCTGATGATTTCCCAACGGTTAGTGCCGCAAGGATGCGGCTTTTTCATTTCCACAAAATCATGTAATTCGTACATCTTCTCACCTGCTTAATCCAAACGAATATCCAAAACATCTAAGATCCTGTTTAAATCATCATTTGACAGATAATTGATCTCGATTTTTCCTTTGCCGGATTTGTCATTATTTTTGATAGCAACCTTTGTTCCAAATTTTTCGCCTAGCCGTTCTTCACTTTCTTTGATAAATGGTGAAGCCTTCTTTTGCTTGGTTCTAACTTGTTTTCTCAAATCACCATTCAAAGCGGCCACTGCTGTTTCTAATTGACGCACTGTCATTTTCTGAGCGCTTGCCTTCTTGGCCAACCCCAAGATTCTTTTCTTATCTTTAAGAGACACTAAAGTCCGTGCTTGTCCCATCGACAGCTTTTGTTGACGGATCATTGTTTTGACTTCTGCCGGCAAACTTAGCAAACGTAAGTAATTTGCTATATATGGACGAGACTTGCCTAAACGATCTGAAACCTGAGTTTGAGTCAGGTTCAATTTTTCCATCAAAGTGTTATATGCCTCAGCTTCTTCGATCGGGTTCAAGTCTTCTCTTTGTAAATTTTCCAGAACCGCGATCTCCATCATGCGTTCTTCATCAACTTCTCGGATAATTGCTGGGATCGTCCTTTTCTCGGCCAGCTTAGATGCGCGGAAACGGCGCTCACCGGCGATGATCTCATAACCTTTGACCGTTGACTTTCGAACTATGATTGGCTGAAAAACACCGCTCTTTTTGATCGAGTCTGCCAATTCTGACAAACCTTTCTCATCAAAATTTTTCCGCGGCTGATACGGGTTCGGCCGGATCTCATCTAATAAAATTTCACTGACAGTTTCATTTTCCGAAGCCTCCTCTGAAAAGTCTTCAAACAAAGCCTCGATCCCACGCCCTAATCCCTTCGAATTCTTCTTTTTATTCACCATGGGCAGCTAAAACCTCCTTGGTCAATGACATGTATTTCCATGCCCCTTTAGAATTGGGGTCATATTCGATAATAGACATTCCATGACTCGGAGCTTCAGATAAGCGTACACTTCGTGGAATGATCGTCTTATACACCTTGTCTTTGAAAAACTTCTGCACTTCTTCAACAACTTGATTCCCTAGGTTTGTCCGAGAATCATACATAGTCAGCAAGACGCCTTCTATATATAAGTCCGTATTAAAGTGTTTTTGAACCAAATGAACGGTATTCATCAACTGACTTAATCCTTCCAAAGCATAATATTCGCTTTGAACTGGTATCAAAATACTGTCACAAGTAGTAAAAGCATTGATCGTCAAAAGCCCTAATGAAGGTGGGCAATCAATCAACGCATAATCATAATCATCAACGATCGGTAAAATTGCATCTGACAAGCGTTTTTCACGTGCCATTTGAGAAGTTAATTCAATTTCCGCTCCTGACAATTGGATAGTTGCAGGGATCAAATCTAAATTTTCTGTTTCTGTCTTGATAATGACATCTTCGACCGGTGTTTCATTGACTAAAACATCGTAAATGTCCTCTTCGATTTCAGATTTTCTGACACCCAGACCGCTTGTTGCGTTGCCTTGAGCATCTAAATCGATCAAGAGAACTTTTTTACCTTTTTTGGCTAAACCAGCCCCCAAATTGATCGCGGTCGTTGTTTTGCCGACGCCACCCTTTTGGTTCGCTAACGCAATAACTACTCCCATCGAAATGATTACCTCCTAATTACTTGTTCTTATCTTTTTGCTTTGTATCATCGAGCGGGATGTCAATGATCATCCTATGAAAGCCAGCAACATCCTCTTCACTTGTTTTTAGTTTAATTCCTGCATCTTGGACCATCTTCACAGATTTCTTAATGGTATTGACTGCTACTTTAGTACTCCTGGAGGTTCCTTTAGTACGAACTTTCGGTTTCTTTTTAGCTTGCGGTTTTGACTTAGAGTTTTTTTGGACCAGCTGTTCAGTTTCTTTGACCGACAATTCTTTATTTTCGATCTGCTCTAAAAGTTGGTTTTGTTGGTGTTGATCAAGACTGACCAGCGCCCGCCCATGCCTTTCCGTTAATTTACGTTGTAAAATGGCTTCTTGGACTTGCGAAGATAGTTTAAGCAGCCTCAGTTTATTAGCCACAAAAGACTGGCTTTTACCGATTGCTTGGCCAAGCTGTCCTTGCGTCAAGCCGTTTAGTTTCATCAATTGCTGATAGGCTTGAGCTTCTTCGATCGCCGTCAAACTTTCGCGTTGTAAGTTTTCGATCATAGCCATCGAGGCCGCTTCGTTATCAGACATTTTACGCACAATTGCCGGAATTTTTTCCCAATTCAAAGTTTCAATTGCTTTAAATCGACGTTCACCCGCAATGATCTCATACTTGTGCGGTTCATATTCCCGCAAAATAATTGGTTGCAACAGCCCGTGTTCGCGGATCGTGTCAGCCAACTCACCGATACTTTCTTTAGTAAAAATTTGGCGAGGCTGGAATCTGTTAGAAATAATAGCCGTCAAAGGAACTTGAACAACTTCGTCGCCCTTGTGCGGCTCTTCTTCATGCTTATTTTTCCCAAAAAATGAAAATGCCATGACTGGCCTCCTCGATAGTATAATCAAAAAAATTTGCTTCTATTACGGCTGCTAAAACGACTAGCGTTTTTCAATCTGCTTAATTTAGAGTCCTCATTTTACCAAGGGTTCTTTTCCTGGTGTCCCCGCCTTACGTGGGTATTTCTTTGGTGTTGCCTTTTCTTTAGTGATCACAACAATATGCCTTTGTTCATCAACCTCAGGTAATTTCGTTGCAATGTCTTCTTGCAAACGGCCGCCTAACATCTGAAACGCATATTGGGCCCGCTTTATTTCTTCACTTGCTTTTTGAGCCTTTAAAGCTACGAACTTCCCGCCGACCTTGGTCAAAGGCAAGCATAATTCTGATAAGACTGGCAAGTTAGCCACCGCACGGGCCGTGACGATATCAAAGCTTTCTCTGGCCTGACTTTTACGGGCGCCAAAATCTTCAGCCCTGGCATGCTCCAGAGTAACATCGTTTAAGCCTAACTTCTTGACTAATTCCTCTAAAAATTTGATCCGTTTATTCAGTGAATCAACGATCGTAATTTTCAATGAAGGAAACAAGATCTTTAACGGCAAGGATGGAAAACCGGCACCAGCACCAACATCACATAGTGCTATAGGCTGCTCGCGTAATTCTGACAAATAAAAAGCTGGGATCAAAGAATCATAAAAATGTTTCAAATACACATCTTCTTCGTCTGTGATCGCAGTCAAGTTGACCTTTTGATTCCAATCCACCAACAAATTAAAATATGTAGCAAATTGCTCTTGCTGTTGTGGCGTTAGTTCGATATTCTGTTTTTGTAGTGCCTTATAAAATTCTTCAGGTTTCATATGCGTCCTCTTCGTTTCTTCTTGTGAAACAAAATAAGCTAAATAATGTTTCACGCACTTATTACAGTTTAAATTATTTGTGTTCGAAATACAACCTTTCACGCGAAGAATAGAGTAACATATATAGGAAAAGAAAAACAAATTTCTAACTACTTAATAAAGGTGGTCTTAACACGTGCAAGAAACAGATCAGATCCATGAATTGAAAGAACCTCTCGAGCAACATTTACCCCACATTTGGCAAGATCTTGTTTATCATAACGACGCTAAATTAACATTATGCGTGCCAGCTAATTTAAGCGGGCAAAAGCAGCCGCACTATCCCGTTATTTTATTTGCCCCAGACAGTTACACGAACAGATTGAGTGCTTTACTGCAATTCACACATAAAGGGTACGCAGTTGCTATTTTAAATGTGCTGGAAAAAGACCCCCTGAAAAATTTTAATTCAGCAGCTCGATTTTTAATGCTGCATGCGTGGCAATACCAGTTAGATCCACACCGGATCATCGCTATGGGAGAAGGGTTGGGGGCTTATGCCGCGGCTGGTGCTATTTTAGGTGTAGGAAAACAAACGATCAATCGAGAAGATATCCACACCTTACCCGTCCATTTTCGCAGCTGCATCACTATTTCAGGAAAATTTACCTTAGCAGGTCAGCCGCAGTTAACTGATTTGTTAGGTAAACGTCGACTGCCGCCGTTTTTATTGTTTCATGGCGAGAGTGATAAACTAGTGAGTTTTCAAGAAAGCCGGGCTTTTTTCGGATTTTTAAACGATCAAGCTGCAGACGTTGTTTTTTATAAAATCAAAGATTGTCCGCATGGCTCTGATGCCTTCTTTACTCCATACGTGCTTGACCTTTATGCAAATTTTATTGCTAAAACAATTCAAAAAGGAAAATAAACACCTAGAAAACTTTCAAGTATTTAAAGCTTGTGCTATACTTGTTCAAATTTGTATCAAAATTTATATATGAGGAGCGGTTTATCCATGAACAGCGAACAACAATTAAACAAAATAGCAGAATATTCGCACGCGCATATGACCCAAGACCGAACTGGGCACGGATTCGACCATATTAGAAGGGTCGTAGCCATGGCACGAAAGCTAAGTGCCAAAGAAAATGCCGATCTCCTTGTCACTTTAGCTTCAGCTTACTTACATGATGTGATCGATGATAAATTAGTCGCCGATCCACAAGCTGCTTTGGATGATTTACAGGCTTTTTTGACTGAAATCGAGGTTTCACCCCAGCAGTCAAAAAAAATCTTATTCATTATCCAAAACATGTCCTTCGCTCATACTCTTGATGGCAAAGCTGTCCTGTTGCCATTGGAGGGACAAATCGTCCAAGATTCTGATTGGCTGGATGCGATCGGTGCGATCGGTATTACCCGAGCAATTTATTTTGGTGGTCATCATTCTGAAAAAATCTATGACCCTCGCATTAAACCGCGCGAATCTATGACTAAAGAAGAATACCGCAATTTGCAAAACGAAACGATCATTAACCATTTCTATGAAAAGTTACTAAAGATCAAGGACAAATTAAACACTCCCAGTGCACGACAGATCGCCGAGGATCGGCAACAATTCATGCTTGATTTTCTGTCTGAATTCAAGGATGAATGGCAAGCAGAAAAATAATAATGCTGCTTTTACTGAACAAAATTTTTCAAACCACATCTATAAATAAAAGCTCAACAGATATTTTTCACACTTTTCGTAAAAAATATCTGTTGAGCTTTTTCTTATTTTTCTATCCATCCGCCATCGATCGGTACGACAGCCCCATGAATATAATCGGAACTATCAGAGGCTAAAAACAAAGCTAATGAAGCAACTTCTTCTGGTTGTGCCCATCTTAAAGCCGGAGTTTGCGCCGCGACTTCTTTCGCCATTTGACCATCGCCCGCAAAATCAGCCTGATTCATTCGGGTATTGATAGCACCTGGGGCAATGCAATTAGCGCGGATACCTTGAGCAGCATAATCATAATCGAGTTGTTTAGTATAACCGATGATAGCATGTTTAGCGGCTGTATATGCTGCTCCTCCGCCTCCGGCTACCAAACCAGCGATCGAAGCCATGTTGACGAAAACACCATGTTTTTGCTCTAACATATAAGGCAAACAATTGTTAGTAAGCAAAAACATACTCTTCAGATCCGTTGCCATTACGTTATCCCATTCTTCTTCACTTGTTTCTAAAGAAGGCTGGTATGCATCCAAGATCCCGGCGGTGTTTAACACAATGTCGATTCGTTTTGAATCTTTGATCACTAGCTCAGTCAACGTGGCTAATGCTGTTTTTTCCCGCACATCACACTGTACGAAAGAAAAAAGTGCCTCGTATTTTGTCTCGAGCAATTTGACCTGCTCAGCTTCCTGAATATCGACACCCCATACGCGTGCGCCTTCAGCTAGAAAAAGTTTAGCCTCGGCCAAGCCAATACCAGAAGCAACACCAGTTATGATGACTACCTTTCCTCTGAATGAACAATTTTCTGCCATTATTCGACCAGTTTCCAGTCATCTGCCAAAATGTCACACGAATTTGGCATAAATTGTGATAACGCTGGTTCTTCTTTAGTCCTGATCAAAAAATAAGGGTTGATCGTTTCACCATTTCTGGTGTCGTCGCTAACAACAAAGATATACTCTTCGCTGCCGTCCCATCCTTGACGAACAGCTTTTTTACCTGCTTTTAACTCAGGCAAAACTTTTTCAAATGTCATGCTGAACTCTCCTCATATTTCATAAAATAATTTTTACTTTCTACTTAGTTAAGCCATAGTGCCTTGAGATCCAATATATCACAACCGCTCCTAAAGCTGTCGCAATAAATTCGCCGATCCCGACCGTTAAAAATGTCCACCAAAATGGTGCCTGACTCATAATGTGCAATTCTAACGCCACACTCCACGACATTAGCGTGCAAATTACCACACTGATCGTCAATTTTAGCGGTACTGAAGTCGTATACCGGCTCAAAAACCAGCTAATAGAAGTCATAACCAAGGTCCCTAAAGTGCCAAATACGACATCGACTACTCCCATCGAAGACCACAGGTTTGCAATTAAACAGCCTAATGTCACTGCCCAAATGTAACGCTTGTTGAAAACTGTCAGATTATTTAACATTTCCGACAAGCGAAGTTGGATCGGACCATATGCCAAAGGGATCAATGCTACTGTAAGTACAACATAAAGAGCTGCTATCAAAGCTGTTTTAGTCATTTCAGAAACAGCTTGATTTGATTTTTCCATCACGAAAAACCTCCTAGTTTTTTTCGGTGGGATGTTTACGAACCACCATTTAATTATCATGGAAATATCCACTAATATTAAGTATAAATGAATTTTCCAACCATGCAATGCTCCTTTAAAAATTTTATTTTTCATCTTTAAATAGTAATTTCAGGCTATTTTCCTTGATTATATGATAGCCTGTGAGTTATTGTAAATAGTAATTGTTTCACTTATGCCAGCAAACATGCTTGACATCAGCGTTTATAACCTGTACGATTGTTCGAAGTGATTACAATTAGCGCAACATATTTTAGCATTTTTCTGAAATCAGTAAACTGTTCAAAGCAAGTTCCGTACACCTGCTTGTACGCTGCTTGCTCAATAATAACCTTAAGGAAAGTAATGATCTCATGGAAAATATTATAACTGTTTCACATCTAGACCTCAGGATCCCTGATAGGCTTCTTTTCTCTGACCTGAACTTCTCATTTCCTAAAAATAAATTAACCTGTATTACCGGCGAAAACGGGGTTGGAAAAACCACGCTGATCAAGCACATCCTAGAAGATCTCAGACGTCATCAAAATCAGCATGTGCAGGCAACGATTTCTCGCAACAAGATCCAATATGTACCGCAATTACGTAATATTGACGATGACTATCCGTTAAATATCCGCGATTTTGTATCTTTTGGCCTTAAAAAGAGATTGTTGCCGTGGAATTCAAAAAAAATGAAGGCCAAGGTTGAACATATCTTAGCCGAAACTAAATTGACTAAAATAGCTGATCAGCCGCTAGGCCATGCTTCCGGCGGTGAAAAACAACGCGCTTATTTAGCACAAGCCTTGTGTTCTGATCCCGAATTACTGATCTTAGATGAGGCCACTGCCAGCTTAGATACTGAATCTAAGAACTTCTTATTGCAAATGTTAAAGTCTATCATGCGTGATAAGAATTTAACTGTTCTCTTCATCACACATGATCCTGAACTGATAGAAAAATATGGCGACTATGAACTGAAACTGCAAAACCACACTGCTAATTTAAGTCAAAAGGAGGCTGCTAATTAATGCTGGAATATAATTTTATGCGCTACGCGTTTATTGCCGGCGTTTTTATCGCATTGATCTGTGCTTTTATGGGAGTTTTTGTCGTTGCACGGCAAACCTCTTTTTTTACCCACACCTTATCTGAGATTGGTTTTTCTGGGGCTTCTTTTGGTGTATTTGCTGGTATCCCACCACTATTTGGAATGTTACTGTTCACTTGTGCCAGTGGTTTATTTATTGGTTTATCTGGTGAAAAGGTTGGCCGCCGTGAAGCTTCGATCAGTGTTTTTTCAGGACTCTTTTTAGGTTTAGGTATCTTATTTTTATCACTTTCGCAAAAACAGTCAAATTACGCTACTAGTATCTTGTTTGGCAGCATTGTTGGAATCGATAGATCTAACTTGATCACTTTAGTCGTTTTAAGTATCGTCTTACTGATCGTGGTAGCCTTGTTATTCCGCCCGCTTGCTTATAATTCATTTGACGCTCAAGGGGCAGAATTTAATCAGCGTTATAACCAATCGATCTCGATCATTTTCTTGATCTTATTGGCATTAACGATCAGTATCACAGCCCAGATCGTAGGTTCATTGTTAATTTTTGTCTTGCTGACCATCCCAGCACAGGCCGCAAAATATTTTGTTCATTCACTTAACAAAATGATTGCTTTGACCTTTGGTTTTGTTTTATTAGGAGTTTGGTTAGGGTTGTATCTTAGCTTCGTCACAAACTGGCCGGTCAGTTTTTTCATTACAGTGATCGAGTCTTTACTTTATGGCGTTGCAATTTTAAAGCAAAAAATCCGAACTGCACACAATTAACTTTGTTCATAGAATTCAAAAGAGTTTTAAATCAACAACCTTTTTAAGCAAGCAGCATTCCATATCAAGCACTTACTTTTTGTAAGTACATTTACTAGTATTTTATAACGACCTGTGCTATATTTAGTTGGTTAGGGGTAGGAATTATAACGTCAAGGGTCGATGGAACGGAATGTGAACGTCGACAGAAGGACCTCCGTCATAGGTTCGCGCTATTTTTCCGCATTCACCAAAATTTAATATTCTCGGTGCTTGTCTCCCCCTTAATAAGGATCGCAATAAAAGAATTTATTTTATTATGCGGCCTAATATAACTTAGGGAGATGTTTATTATGACGATGCTATCTTGGAAAAGTCCAAAACTGACCACACGGACATTATCATTAGCTGCTTTTTTGATCGCGCTAAACGTAATTTTAGGAAAACTGTCTGTTGGTTCAGAATCATTAGTCAAAATCAGTTTTGGTTTCATTGGTACCATGTTGTTAGGGTATTTCTTAGGTCCGTGGCTTGGCGGAGTTGCTAAGATATTATACGACCTAATTGCAAACACCCTGCTGGCAACGAGTTCACAATTTTTCATCGGCTTTACCTTAACGGCCTTTATCTCCGGCGTGATCGCAGGAATGTTTTTACACGATCAGAAGATAACTTGGCAACGTTTAGCTGCATATGAAGTTGTGCAAATGTTAGTTACTAATATTTTCTTCAACACTCTTTGGATCCATGTTTTGTACCACGCTCCGTGGGCAGCGCTGCTCGCCGTCCGGGGACCTAAGAATCTGATCATGTTTCCGATCGAAGTGATTTTAGGTCTAATGATCCTCAGAAGTGTTGCTCGGTTGAATCTCTCTGTAACTGATCAAAGATGACAGATAATAAAAAACGCTGTGTGTTCCTAAACTTTAGGACTACATAGCGTTTTCTTTTTGCCTTATACTAATAATAAATTTGAACGGGAGTGAACATTATGACTAAGATCACAATTTTTCAAGGAGATATTACAGTTCAAAAGGTGGATGCGATCGTTAACGCGGCTAATACCAGTTTACGCGGCGGCGGTGGTGTAGATGGTGCGATCCATCGGGCAGCAGGAGCAAAACTTGACAAGGCTTGTCAGAGATTGGGTGGCTGTTTGACTGGCGAAGCTAAAACAACTGCCGGTTTCAATTTACCAGCTAAATACATTATTCATACCCCCGGCCCAATTTGGCGCGGCGGAAACAATAATGAAGAGCAGCTGCTGCAAAATTGCTATCAAAATTGTGTGTTAGAGGCTGAAAAACACCATTGTCACAGTATTGCTTTTCCATCTATCAGTACAGGCGTCTATGGTTTCCCACTAAAAAAAGCTGCTCAAATTGCGTTGCAGACGCTCATTAAAAGTAACTCTTCCCTGTACATTACATTTGTTTGTTTTGATCAGCAGACTTATCGAGTCTACCAAGAAACTCTAGCCGCTCTTTTAAATTAGTGTCCCATTAGCTTAGCAACACGTTCTTGCAAATACGGTATTACCTCAGTTTGAAACCATGGGTTATTTTTTAACCAGCGCCGATTACGCGGTGACGGATGCACTAACGGCAGATACTCTGGAAGATAGTCCTTGTAGTTATGAATTACGTCTGCCAAACGAGCACTTTTCTTTAAATCAAGGTAATACCGACAAGCATAACTACCGACCAACAAAGTCAGCTCAACTTCAGGCATGGTTTCTCTGAGTGGATCATGCCACTTTTCTGCAAATCCTGGCCGCGGAGGGAGATCTCCGCCTTTTCCGGTTCCCGGGAAATAAAAATCCATTGGGATAATACCGATCAACCCTGAATCATAAAATTCCTCACGAGAAACACCCATCCATTCACGTAAAAGGTCTCCACTGCGGTCATTCCAAGTCAACCGCGTTCTTTCCGCAACTCTTCCTGGAGCTTGCCCGACAACAAGGATCTTAGCTCGTGGATCTGCGAGGAACAAGGGGCCGATCCCTCGTTTGCTGTATTCTCTGTTTTGTGGATCAGTTTCAATTTTTTTAGTTATTTTTTCAATTTTATTCATTTCATGATGCCTTTCCTTTGAGCAGTCAGTGTCTGACCATATTATAGAAAAATTTTTCTCAATAAACAAAAAGAAACAGCCAGTAATTAATTACTGACTGTTTCTTTGCCCAATATCGACTATTGGAGCCCCTGCCAAGGATTTAATTATACCACTTTAGCTTTAGAAATTTGTAACACAAAATTTTATTTTATCGTTAATAATTATTGTTTTCATAGTTTCTATAAATAATTTCTATAAACCTGAATTATTCATACTTTTCCCTTAA
>NZ_AZFI01000090.1 GCF_001435755.1 Ligilactobacillus acidipiscis DSM 15836
GAATTATTACGAACTAGCACCACGCGTATATTTTAAATAAGACATATAACCCAATTGCTATGCAAATAAGACCCAACACATAAAGCAGCAACCTCACAGCAAAAGCGTCTTTCTCCTTCATCCCTGCAGCACTGACCACCATCAGTAAACCAACTAAGCAAAGCAGCAAGATAATTAATATTATTGATAACCTCATCTTTTACACCAACCATCTTAGTTCTTGTACCTTAATTATATGCATATTTAGTACAAATAAAACTTCTCTTGACGAAGATTTAACAAAATCTGTAATTATTTGCCGCTCACAATTTATTTACACCTTTCAGCCGCACAACTGACCAGGCTTTGCTTAATTAAACAGTTCTTAACCTCCTGATCGGTAAATTTTTGATCACATATCCTTGTTCAAATCACAGACTTGTGGCAAACTAAAGTATAGATGAGTAAGATAATTTCGGATTTCCAGAAGCATTTTGCTGCTCTTGCAATACCTTATCTTGAACCTGACTTGCTCACCTAATTATTCAAAGGAGACTGTCATGGCCGAACTCGTATATAAACAGATCATCGCAGATCTGAAGAAAAAAATTTTCGCAGGGGAATTTTCCTCAATGCGTTTGCCTGATGAACGTTCATTGGCCGAACAATACTCAGTCAGCAGAAGCTCGATCAAGCGTGCGTTGACCAGGATGGCAAGCGACGGCGTAATCTTTAAAAAACGGGGTTCAGGTACTTTTATCAACCCTCTCTACTTAAAAAATGAATCCGTCTTTAATTATGAAGAAAGCTCCAATTTAGGTGTTTCAGACAATTTCGAAATGAACGGCAAAAGCCCTCAGATCAAAGTCTTAAACTTCGAAGTCATTCGCCCGACCGAAGAGATCCAACGCGACCTTTTTTTACGGCCAGACGACTTTGTTTATAAAATCGACCGGTTGCGGCTCTTTGATGACCAGCCCTTTATGATCGAGACCGGCTATATCCCGATCAGGATCTTGCCTAGTCTGTCACTCAAGAAAATCGAGGGCTCGATTTTTTCTTACGTAGAGCAAGCATTTGGCCAAACTGTTTCTAAGTCATTCCTATCAATTTTTGCAGAGCCATCGACAAAATATGATCAAAAACTGTTACACCTGTTACCAAACGAACCCGTAGGTGTCATGGAGGGGATCTTCTTTTTAAACAATGGAACTCCCTTTGAATTCTCGCGGATGAGGCTCCACTACAAATATATGAAATACAATACCTTCGTCACTATTTCAGATTAAACGATTAGGCTCGCCAACCGCTTTACACGCCGGTCAGCGGCCCTTTTGTTTATAAAAAAGACCGTTGGATCACTTTTTTGCACTTCAGTGTCCTCGGTCTTTTACTTATAGCTATTTATTTGTTGTCAGCATCATAAATATATTGACGAGTCATTGGTGTTCCAGTTCCGCTAGTTCCATTAATCAGCAAGTACTGCATGACATCAATATTACCTGCTTCAAATGATGCCGCACAGGCCTGCAAATACAGATCCCACATACGTGCAAATTTATGCCCGTAACGTCCCTCAACCACGGTGTAGTTAGCAGCAAAATTGTTTTGCCAATGTTCCAAGGTCTTTTGGTAATGGCGACGCAATGGCTCCAAATCAGTTAACTGTAAACCAGCATCCATCACATGCTGCAGGTTTTCGACCATATTTGGAATGTAGCCGCCTGGAAAAATATATTTGATAATGAATGGGTCGACTCCGGCACCATCATGCTGTCCGGTGATTCCATGGATCAAAGCCCGTCCATTTGGTTTTAATAATCTTTTAACAGTTTGGAAATATTCAGCTAGATTTTCCTTGCCAACGTGTTCAAACATCCCCACGGAAGTCACATAATCATACTGCCCCTGCAAATCACGATAGTCTTCCAAGTAAACATCGATCTTATCTTCTAAGCGACGTTGCTTTATCTGTTGTTTGGTGTAATTATATTGTTCTTGACTAAGTGTCACACCAGTAGCGTGAACACCATATTCTTCAGCAGCAATAAATAACACTGTCCCCCAGCCTGAACCAATGTCTAACAAACTTCCGCCATCAGTGATATCCAACTTGTTTAAGATATGGTGGACCTTATTGATCTGGGCTTGCTCCAAGGTATCATCTTCATGTTGAAAGTAAGCACAAGAATAAGTCATCGTCTTGTCAAGCCACATCCCATAAAAATCATTCCCGATATCATAGTGGCTTTGAATATCCTCTTTAGAATCCGCTTTCGAATGAGACATCTTAGGAAAGTGTTTTAAGAACGAATTCTTTTTTAAAAAACTACCCGATTTACGGTAAGCTGAAGTTACCAGTTTTTGAATCGCATGATCTCCTTCGATCAAAAGGTCTTCATTCATATAAGCTTCGCCTAAAACCAAGGTCGGGGCTGAAGTTAATTCCCTTAACGGAAAAGCCTGACGGATCTTAACTTTAACTTCTGGAGTCCCCTGACCATAATCTTCAGTTTTCCCGTCCCAGTATGTGACTGAAACAGGGATATCAAATGCGTTGCTCAAAAGTTTCCTATAAATTGTCTTCTCTAACATGTAAAAATTTCCTCCAAGTCGTTTTTCCTATATCTGACTATGGTTGAGCCTGTCTATTCTTTCATATTTGAGACTTGAACCATAAGGACACCTGGTCTTTCCTTAAGCCTGAGCAAAAATTGGTTTGTATCAAACCGATGATCAACTAAGGCGTCTGATTCTAATACGATCATCTTATCATTGATCACTAATAAATTAAATGAGGTATCGGTGATACCTTGTTCTGCAAAAAAGTTCTTGAGTCCATCCAAATCCGCTTGACTAGGCTCGATCTCAATATGCAACCGTAAACGTACACTGCGCATCAACGAATTGATCAGTGAGTCATCATGGAAATATTTCTGAACCAAGACGATCAAAAGAGTTGCGATCACACTGATCATATACATACCAGCACCAACGGACATCCCAATTGCAGCTGTGGCCCAGACACCAGCTGCTGTGGTCAGACCACTGATTTGCGAGCGCCGGACTAAGATCGTGCCGGCACCAATAAAACTGATCCCGCTGACGATCTGAGCAGCGATCCGTGACGGATCCAGATCAATGTTGGTCGTCGCCAAAATATCATAAAACCCATATTTTGAAACCAACATGATCAGCGCCGAAGCAATTGCGACCACCATATGAGTACGAATACCCGCACTTTTACGTAATTTTGACCTTTCAAATCCGATCAATGCCCCACACAATGCTGCTACTAACAATCTAATAGTCCAATCAACACTTTGCGACATAGATCACCTTCTTATCATTCAATAGTGAAATAGCTACTCCACTTAGCTTAATAAAAGTTAGTCAAAGTTTTTTCTCAAAAAAATAAGTTAAGCCTGTCACCAAAACGATGATAAAGTAATATTTTTTAGGTTTAAGCTAATAACCACCTATTTATCAGCAAGTAGAAAATTTGTAATTGCTAGCAAAAAAATAATCCATATTATAAGATAGCGAGATCCTATGCCTCATAATTTTTAACTAAATTCTAGTTTCCATATTATCATACTTTTTGATTTTTGCGACCACTAAGCATTTCAAGTAAACGCACCCATTGTTCAATGATCCGACTACCGCTAAATTCACTGGAACGCTCAAGAGCTGTTTGCCCCCAGAGCTCGCGTTGTTCGTGACTTTCTAATAAAGGTTTCAAGGCACGAAAAACAGAATTTTTTTCAAATTTTGCCAAACGTCCATATCGGCTTTCCTTCAGGTACTCCTCAGTCCCGGTATTATAAGTCGCCACGATCGGCAAACCAAAAGTCATGGCTTCACCGACTACCAGCGGCAATCCTTCCCAGCGTGAAGTCAGCAGGAAAATCGATGAATCACGGTAGTGTTCTTGAAGCTGCTCATCACTCAAGGCGCCCCGCAAAATAACCTTATTTTGCAAACCCTTGTCATCTATCATTTGCTGAACCTGCTTTTCATCTGCACCAGTCCCAGCCACGCGGAGCTGCCAAGGATCTGGCAGTAATTCGCCGACATCGACCATTAGATCGAGGCCCTTATGTGCGATATCCATCCGGCAGACCATTGAAATGACTTTCTTATTTAAATCAGCCGGTTCCTTGGCTTCTAAAGTCAAAGGATTATAAAGACGAACTGTATTTCGGTTAAACTGGACAAATAAATCAGCGTCCGACTGAGTCAAAGCAATGATGGTATCGACAGATTTCAAGCCAGACTGGAACTCCGGCTGCATATCCTTATAATATTGATTCATGTATGTGTTGAAGTTATTATGCATCCATGCCAGCTGAATAACATTTGGACATGCTTTTCTGATAAAGGGTGCAAAACTGGTCAAAGTCCCAGCTGTCAAAACAACAGCATCAAAGCGATTTTCTTTGAGCACTTTAGTCAGATCCTTGATTTGTTGATCAAAATCATTCCACGGATCGTCGCCACGATAACTCTTTCCTGTATCAAATGGGTGCTCTGCGACAAATAACGGTGCATCTAATTCAAAATACGACTTAATTGTAGATATTGAATAAAACGAAACATCGTAGATCTGTGATAAATAGTTACCCACAACGATGGTTGCCCGGTGCGCACCATCCATTTTCAAGTTTTCTAAACAGAACAAAATTTTCATGTGACCACCTCCATAGATTCACTAAAATGAAATCACCAGTACTGCTTAAGTACTGATGCTCCTTTTTCTTGATTTTGTGCGGTAAAGCTCAACTTTTTCAACTTTTCCACTAAGTAACTCTGATCTGACCTAACCTTCATCCAACCCAGAAAAACACGGTGTCCCCAAAAATTTTTTGAAAAAGGAGCCCGCTTTCGCTTGCCCCCTGCCCTTGCTAATCTTCCAAATATATCTGTTGCAGCTCTTTTTTTTGCTGCTTGGTGATCCCTAACTCTGTTTCCAAATAATGCCCCAAATCCCCGTACTCTCGCTGCATCGTACCTAGTGCACAGTCTAAATATTTTTCAGAAACACAACTCAATGCTCGCATATTTTCCGAGTAGGTCGCGTTTTGTGCTTGGAGTGGTACCCGGTCTGAGACAGGTTTAAACCCTCGACGTTTCTTTAAAAATTCATTGGAGATCAGGTAATCTGCTCGAATCGTTTCTTGATCAACACCTAAGACTGTGAGTACATATACAGCACCCATGCCTGTCCTGTCTTTCCCAGCTGAGCAATGAAAAATCACTGATTCGTTATCCCGCTCATTAGCGAGCAAGAGATCAAAAAACTTACGGTACGCTTTTTTAGCGTTTGCTGATAAAACGATGTCGTTATAGGCATCCAACATTTGCTTAAACCCAGCGTTGCGCTCGGTTAGCAAACGGTTATCTTCTTCCCGGTCATCTGTCTGACTTTTCGTCTCGTCAACAGTAAAAACTGGTGCAAAATTATAAGTCGTTTGTGCAGGCAAACGATCTGGCTGTTTTTGTCTTTCACTTGGTGAACGAAAATCGATATCATACCGTAAACCATATTCATCAAGGTAAGTTAAATCTCGTTTCGATAAAGTACTTAGTGCAGCTGAACGAATTAATTTGTGTTTCTTGAGACGTCGACCATCTGTAGTCTGATAGCCCCCAAGCTCCCTAAAATTAAAACCATTTTCAATTTGTAACTTCTCCGGCATCATGGCTTTATTCTCTCCTTTAATACGATAAAACCTAGAAAACAATACCCCTATTAAAACAAAATACACATCTATAATTTACTGCGTGTTCCTTATTAATTTAACAGACCTCAAGTTAAATAGCCAATCAAATGCTCCACAGAGCAGAGAAGCTTTAAAGAATTTCAGCAGCCTGCTTACCAAAATATGCTCGTTCATCATATCTTTAAAGAAACGTATTTACTTGCTCCGATCCAAGAAAACTCGCTATAATATTTGTATGAAAAAATGGAGGGAACAAAATGTCAACATTTTACATCGTCCGTCATGGGCAAAGTATTGCTAACTCGCAAAAAATCATGCAGGGGGCAATGATCGACACGCCGTTAACAACTACAGGTCAAGCTCAGGACTACAAAACAGCTGCCAAGCTAAGCCAGCACAATTTTACTCAAGTATTTGCCAGTCCGCTGCTGCGCGCCGCACAAACTGCCCAGATCATCGTTCCTAAAGCAACTATTACATACGACTGGCGTTTGCGTGAATTTGACTATGGCTTATGGGATGGGCAAAAAACCACGCAATTATGGCGGGAGTATGCACAATTTTTTGATGAAAATCATAATTTATTACCCGGCTCACAAGAATATTCTCACGGTGAAACACACTCACAAGCAAAGGCGCGACTCCTCAGTTTCTTTGACGAAACGACCCAAAAGCTGCCGCAAGACGCACAAGTTTTACTGGTCAGTCACGGTTACACCATCAAACTGATAGTTGACATAATTTTGGGCATCGATAACCTGACTGCCCTGGATGAACCGACAAATGCCGGGATCACTAGGATCGAATGGACCTCGCAAAGCCACACTTTAAAATATTTTAACCGTTAAAAAAACACGCGATCTCCCACGAGAGGAAATTGCGTGTTTTACTGTCTATCATCGCTGACAGCAGTTTGTAAGTAGCGAATTAATTATTCATACCTTCATCATAAATCTTCATCTTGCCTTTTACGATGCTTTCAACTAGTTCGCCATAAGGATCGCCATCTTTTTCGGCTTCTTGCGGCAACAAAGAAAGTGGTGTCATTCCCGGCAAATTATTGCCCTCAATGACCCAAACTCCGCGGTCGTTCGTGAAGAAGTCAATCCGGCCGTAGTTTTGCAGACCTAAAGCATCCATCGCTTCAACAGCAACCTTCTTCATTTCAGCATGAACTTCTGGGTCCAAGTCTTCTGGCGGGGTAATGAAATCTGTATACCCTGCTTGGAACTTATGCTCAAAATCATACCAGCCGTCATGAACTTTGATCTCAACTGCTGGAAAAGCATAACCATTGACCACACCCAAAGAAAATTCACGGCCACCGATAAATTCTTCAATGATCGCACTGTTGTCAAAACGAAATACGTCTGCTAAACTTTTTGCCAATTCTTCATCATTGTGAACGATATGTGTTCCAACAGACGAACCGCCAGAAGTAGGTTTAACAACAACTGGGTAGTCAAACGGCAATTTGTGGCCTTTTGACCCTTGATCACGTTTGATCTCAACAAAAGCAGCTGTTTGGATATTGTTATATAGCATTAATTCCTTGCTATAAACTTTATTCATACATACTCCACTGGCAGTTGAACCACTTCCAGTGTAACGAATATTATTAAGATCTAAGACAGCCTGCACTTTACCATTTTCTCCATCGCCTCCGTGCAATGCCAAGAAAACAATATCTGCAGCCTTGCAGATCTCTAAAACATTTGGCCCGAATAACTCAGTCGAACCATCTTCACGCAGGGCATTAATGTCGGCATCAGTGAGGATCGCGTCTGAGATCTCCAAATCCTTGCTCGTATTGGCATCCTCAAAAACTGATTCGGCACTTGCGCCTGCTGGCAGATCGTAACCAAGAAACAGGTCGATAAAAGTTGATTGGTAACCTTGCTCACGTAAAGCATTTGTGATCCGGTAACCACTTGAAATTGAAACATTCCGCTCGGTACTGCGTCCACCCGCTAAAACGGCAATTTTCATAGGTCGAACACCTCCAGGTTTATTTAGAATCTTAAGTATACCACAAAAGTCTAACTTAAAGCGATATTTTTTTGGATTCGTTTTCAAAAAAATATTACGAAACCGTAGTAGCGCCGCTTTAACAACGATCATAGCCAATAATATTTTTTCAATATCAGTAATTTTAACTGGCCATCAGACTAAATTTCGGCTATTTTGTCGGTATTTTTCCATGACTGCAACGACCTCATGACTAGTCACGAATCTTGCCGTTTTTAAATTAATATTTAACGGACTATGAACTATTTTGCCATTGGCTTGTCCCAGCAAACGTTTGTAAGCAGGCAAACTTGCCAGATACTCAGTTTCATTAGTGAGTTCCACACCCACAAACATTTGATTACCGATCAAGACTTCGTGCAAGGCTTCAACATCTGTCCATCTGATCAATTGTCCGCTTGCCGCCCAAGTCGAATGATCATAAAAGCCTTCTGGCGTTAGCTGCAACAACACTTTCCCCTTGAAAAGCCGGTGTAATAAAAACAACCCCCACCAGCCAAACAACAGTGTGCCACTCACGCCAGCCGCTAAATAAGAAATGTTTGCCCCATGCTGCCCCAAATACCACAGGCTAAGGCTGAAAACTACCAACAACAAGTCCATGAATAACAGTTGGGTCTGTTTTCCCTTCGATTGGTAGACAACATAGGGTTTATCTGTCTTCATTATCTGCACCTCATCTTTCATTTCTCACGTAATTATATCAAGAAACATGAGTAACTTGCCAGATACTCTTTAAAATGAGGTGGCCCATGAACTACCTAACAGGACTCAACGCAGTTAGGCCTCCTGTGGTGTTCTACTTTTATCCCCCTACACACGCATTTGTGAGACTTACCTTGCCGGACTTTGCGTTACATTCTCATTTGTATGACTTACTTCGCCGGACTTTGCATCACATTCCCACTTGTGAGACTTACTTTGCCAAAGTTTG
>NZ_AZFI01000091.1 GCF_001435755.1 Ligilactobacillus acidipiscis DSM 15836
TATCAGTACCAAATATTATAGAACCAAAATTGTGGGCTCCTTTTTATTTACCAGACAAATGAAGCCTGAGTACATGATGTGGCCCAACTATCGCAAATGTGGGTTCAGATGGGAAGGATGTGGCCCCAAGTATCACATAAGAGGGTCCAGATGAAATCAAGAGTGCATGAGCTGAAAGATTAAACGGAATTGTTCGGTTCAGATATCTGCATCAGACAGAGAAACAATGTGGCAAGAACTTGAGTAAAATGTTCCTCACACTCTCATATATTTCACGTAAACACATCACTTTTCTCAAGGGACTAATTATCTGAATTGGATGCCTTTCCATGGGCTTAGTCGGTGCCCAAGCAGAGGTGTCCTGTGCTATAATGAAACAGACTGAAGATTTAGAGAGGATTGAATAATTTGGGTCAAAATAACCTACTAGACAAAATGAATGATATACAAGCACAAGCGGTTCGCTGTACAGAGGGACCGCTTTTGATCATGGCTGGAGCAGGCAGTGGTAAGACGCGTGTTTTAACGCATCGGGTCGCTTATTTGATCCAAGAAAAAAAAGTCTTGCCGTGGCATGTTTTGGCGATCACCTTTACCAATAAGGCTGCGCGAGAGATGCGTGAACGTGTTGACAAGTTATTAGGGGAAGCCGGCTCGGATATTTGGGTCTCGACCTTCCATGCTTTGTGTGTGCGGATCTTACGGCGGGAAGCTGAAAAAATCGGTTTTAACCGTTCGTTTACAATTGCCAGTCCTAGTGAGCAGCGGACGTTGATGAAACACATTCTAGCTGATCTGAATGTTGATACTAAGCGCTACGATCCTCGGATGGTTTTAAGCAATATTTCAAATGCTAAAAATGATCTGTTAACGGTCGATGATTATAAGAAAAATGCTGAAAGTCCCGTGGAACAAATCACGGCACAGGCTTATGAAAAATATCAAGAAGAATTACGTAAGGACTCGGCGATGGACTTTGACGACCTGATCATGCAAACGATCGAGTTATTTACAAAAGATCGTGAAACTTTGGAGTACTACCAGCGTAAATTCCAGTATATCCATGTTGATGAATACCAGGATACTAACGAAGCTCAGTATCGTTTGGTCGGCATGTTGGCTGAAGGTTCCCGTAACCTTTGTGTCGTGGGTGATGCAGACCAGAGTATCTATGGTTGGCGTGGTGCTAACATGGAAAATATTATGAATTTTGAGAAAGACTATCCAGATGCCACAGTCGTTAAATTGGAACAGAATTACCGTTCTACTAAGACGATCTTGGATGCTGCTAACTCAGTTATCAAAAATAACGTTAACCGTAAAGTCAAAACTTTATGGACTGAAAATAAGGCTGGCGATAAGATCCACTATTATCGCGGCATGAATGCTAATGATGAAGCTTATTTTGTCGTTAAAAATATTCAGCAAAAGATCCGTGAAGAGGGCAGAAAGTACAATGATTTTGCCATTCTTTATCGGACTAATGCACAATCGCGTGTGATGGAAGAAACATTTGTCAAAACCAATATTCCATATAAGATCGTGGGCGCTCATCGTTTTTATGATCGAAAAGAAATCTTAGATATTTTGGCATACTTGCGTTTAGCAACTAATCCGCAAGATTCGATGAGTTTTAATCGGGTAGTCAATGAACCTAAACGTGGGATCGGTCAGGCTAGCCTGGATAAATTAAACGACTTTGCCGCTATGAACGGTTTAAGTATGTTGGAAGCTGCTGAAAATGTTGTGATGACTAATGTCACGGGCAAAGCTGCTAAGCAGTTAGAGAAGTTTGCTAAGTTAATGCGCGACTTGCACGAGATGGAAAAAAGTGCGACCGTGACGGAACTGACTGATGCGATCTTAGATCGTGCCGGTTACCGTCAAGCTTTGAAGAAAACACAGTCGCTGGAAAACGAAAGTCGTTTGGAAAACTTGGACGAATTCTTGACTGTGACCCAACAATTCGATTCATCCTGGCAAGAAGACGAAGAACATGAAGATCCATTCGTTGACTTCTTGGCCGAACTGTCGCTGGTTTCTGACCAGGACAGTGTCGATGAAGAACAAAATGAAGTGACGATGATGACTCTTCATGCTGCTAAGGGCTTGGAATTTCCAGTAGTCTTCTTGATCGGAATGGAAGAGGGGATCTTCCCGTTATCCCGTGCAATGACCGATGAAGATGAACTGGAAGAGGAGCGCCGATTAGCGTATGTCGGTATTACCCGCGCGCAACAAGAATTATTTTTGACTAATGCTTTTTCACGGATGTTATATGGGCGCAAACAAAATAACCCAACTTCTCGTTTTATCGAGGAGATCGATGATGACCTCTTACAGTCAGAAAATGAACAGCGGACGTCGAGTACCGGCTTCACACAGCATCGGACTGCTCGTCAGATCAACCCTTACAAGCAAGCTTCACTAAGACCAGGGACCGTGACGAAGCCAACTACGACCGGAGCCGAAAAGAAGGCTTGGAACGTGGGCGATAAAGTCTTCCACAAGGCTTGGGGTGAAGGAACAGTCGTGAAAGTTAGCGGTGAAGGTGAAAATACCGAGCTGGATATTGCTTTTGATTCGCAAGGTATCAAACGTTTGCTGGCATCCTTCGCGCCAATCAGTAAACGCTAGCCATAAGGTTTGGTAAAATTTTGGAATAAAGCTTAATTAATAGTTACCAGAGAAATAAAATAAGAAATGGTTGAAAAATTGGGAGTGACCATTTGTTTTACCAATTTTTCAATAGTAGTTTGAGGAGGAGAAACGATGGCCGCAGATCAGGCAAATGTCGCAGAACAAGCGCAAGAATTACGACAACAATTAAATCAATGGGGCCGGGAGTACTATGTTTTGAATCAGCCGACAGTCGAAGATGCAGTTTATGATCAGACTTACCGGCAGTTGCAGGACTTAGAAAAACAACATCCCGAAGTCATTACTGCGGATTCACCTACTCAGCGAGTCGGTGGACATATTTTATCCGGCTTTGAAAAAGTTACTCACGAAACACCAATGCTTTCACTCGGAGATGTTTTCTCAAAAGATGAATTGCGGGCCTTCATTGACCGCCTGCATACCAACGTTGATGAAAAGGTCGCCTTTAATTGTGAATTAAAAATCGATGGTTTAGCGATCTCATTGACATATGAGGATGGAGTCTTTGTCAAAGGCTCGACCCGTGGTAATGGGATGATCGGTGAAGACATCACTCAAAACTTGAAAACGATCAAGGCGATCCCTTTGCGCTTGAGCGAACCTGTTTCAGTCGAAGTTCGTGGTGAGTGCTACATGCCTAAGAGTTCTTTTGTACACTTGAATGAATACCGTGAAGAGCAGGGCTTACCGGTTTTTGCGAATCCGCGTAACGCGGCGGCCGGGTCTTTACGTCAATTGAATTCAAAGGTCACAGCGGCACGAAATCTGAGTACCTTTATCTATTACTTAATGGAACCAGAAAAATTTGGTGTCAAGTCACAAAGTGCTGCCTTAAAAAAGATGCATGAATGGGGCTTTAAGACGAATACCGCTTCACGTTTAGCAACTAATATGGATGAAGTTAACGCCTATATTGATGATTATCAGGACAAACGTACTCAGCTCGAATATGATATCGACGGGATCGTTTTGAAGGCTGATCCATTTACAGTCCAGCAAGAGTTAGGCAATACTGTCAAAGTTCCCCGCTGGGCGATCGCCTATAAATTTCCGCCAGACGAACAAGAAACTGTTGTCCGCGACATTGAATGGACGGTGGGACGGACTGGTGTGGTGACACCGACTGCGGTCATGGATCCAGTCCAATTGGCTGGTTCAACGGTGAGTCGGGCGTCATTACACAACCCCGACTACTTGGAAGAAAAAGGGATCCGCGTTTTAGATACCGTTAAGCTGCATAAGGCTGGCGATATCATTCCTGAAATTTCGGAGGTCGTGCTTGACAAACGTCCCGCTGACTCTACTTTATATGAGATCCCGACCCACTGCCCAGAATGCGGTGCAAAGCTGGTACACTTGGATGATGAAGTCGCATTACGTTGCGTCAATCCTAAATGCCCNTCACTTTTGAAAGAAAGTGTGATCCATTTCGCATCCAGAAACGCGATGGACATTCGGGGCTTGGGGAAACGGATCATCCAGCAAATGTTTGACTTGGAGCTGATCACGGATGTCGCTGATCTGTATAAGTTAACTAAAGAAGACTTGCTCAGGTTAGATAAGGTCAAAGATAAGTCAGCCTCTAATTTGCTTGAGGCTATCGATGCCAGCCGCCAAGAATCAGTGGAGCATCTGTTGTTTGGCTTAGGGATCCGGCATGTCGGTGCAAAAGCTGCACGGATCTTGGCGCAACATTTTGGCAGCTTGGATCAGATCAGTCATGCTTCGGCACAAGAAATCGAGGAGATCGATTCGATGGGTGGAGTTATTGCAGAAAGTATCGTTAAGTATTTTGCGACTGCTGAAGTGGCCGACTTGATCGGTGAATTAAAGAAACAAAAAGTCAACATGGATTATTTGGGCAAAACAGCCAGCCAAGTTGAAGAACAGGCTCAAGAAAGTGAATTTAACAAGCAGACGGTCGTTTTGACCGGAACGCTGGATACGATCACGCGAGCTGACGCTAAAAAATGGCTGCAAGAGCATGGCGCCAAAGTCACGGGCAGTGTCTCTAAGAAAACGACGCTTTTGATCGCGGGTCATGATGCCGGCAGCAAGCTGACTAAAGCCCAAGACTTAGGTACGCAGATCATGGATGAGGCACAGTTTGTTAAGAAAATGGAGGCAGAACGATGAAAAAAAAGGCAGCAATTGTTATCAGCTTGCTGATGTCGGTCCTGCTGATCAGTGCATGTTCGAATTCGTCCGATAATAACGGCGGTTCGACTAACACGGCACGTACAAATAAAACTACTTCAAAAAAAGGTTATCAGACTACGGGAAAAACTGCGGACTCAGATTACCAAGGTGTGATCAAGAACGGCAAGTACAAGACTAGTCGGGCACGTGGTGTCGGGATCACTCAGGACGCTGATAACATGTTGAACCTGCAGAGTTTTGAATCGGGGTTGACATCACTTTCTAAGACTCAATTTTCTCCTAAGAAGTATGTGTTCCAAGAAGGCCAGATCCTTTCGCGTTCGACCGTTGAAAACTGGCTAGACCGGCAATCAGGAGATAATCCTACGGGCTTAAACCCTAAAGATAACGGGCAAAAGGATGCTAAAAAGCGGACGCCGAAGTACATTCAACAAATCGAAGAACAAGATTACATGAATGATGATAACGGCAAGCTGAGTTTAGGCGGGATCACGATCGGGATCGGAATGAACCGTAAGGATTACTACCAAAAAGAGCAGTATGGTGCAACTTACTCGACCGATATTTCGCAAGATGAAATAATCAAGCAAGGCCGGATCGCAGCTGCCAAAATATTGGCTCGTTTACGGAAGGAAAAGGGCGTTACTAACGATACGCCGATCATGATCGCAATGTTTGAACAGGCTCCTAACGATAGTTTAGTCGGCGGTTCATTTTACTCTACAACACTTAGTAAGAGCGGTAACGAGATCAATAATTGGAAAGACACTCATTTGTCCAGTTATACTTTTCCAGCTACGGCCACTAAGTCGGTGCCAAATGACAATGATGAGACATCATTTGAAGTCTTCCAGAATAAGATCAAGGACTTCTTCCCGAACTTAGCAGGTGTGACGGCACAAGGACAGTACAAAAATAAGACGCTGCAAGGAATGAAGGTCAATATTACGACCCAGTTCTATAGTCAAACAGAGATCACAAGTTTCACGCAGTATGTCGCGCAAGCCGCACGGACATATTTGCCAACAGGGATCCCGATCGACATCACGATCAAGGGCGCCGATGGCACAGTCCAAGCTTTCTTATCGCGTGAAGATGACAATGGTGATTTCTATTCCCATGTTTTTAGCAGTTACTAATGTTAGAAAGCTCGGTGAATGTAGCAATTCTTTACAAATGCCGAAAAAATTTGCTAAAGACCTCTCAATTAAGATGCAAGAGTAAGTCAGTTAGAATGATGCGCACAATTGAGAGCTGTGGATAAATTTTCTCACTAAGCAGCAAATCACTGCTCTTTACAAATGATGGACAGCTAAAACTGTGATGTGTCACACAGACATGTCCAGTTTTTAGTTATATTAGTGCCAAACTTTTCTGGAAATATGCTAGAATAGCTAGTGTTAACTTGCAACATTTCTGCAATTTTTTGCGGGAAACAATAATTCTTTACAGCAGTATCAGATAACAAATTGAAAACAACGTAGAAAGAGGGAAACAAAATGGCAATCACAGCCGATGAAGTGAAGCATGTCGCCAAATTAGCCAAGCTCGAATTCACTGATGATGAATTACAAATGTTTGCTGGCCAGATGGATGATATCATCAAAATGGTCCAGCAGCTTGGTGAAGTTGATACAACAGGCGTTCCAGTAACATCTACCGTTGCTGAAGCTAAGAATGTCATGCGTGAAGACGTGGCAGTTAAGGGAACTGATCGTGACCAGTTGATGTATAATGTTCCTCAAAAAGACAAGGGCTTTGTTAAAGTTCCTGCAATTATTGATGAAAGCGAGGAAGGTTGATAAATGGATTACTTTAAAAATGACCTGTCATCGATCCATGCAGGTTTACTTAATAAAGATTTTAGTTCTAAAGAACTAACAACAGAAACCTTCAAGCAAATCAAGGCTACCGATGCCAAGATCGAAGCTTTTCTGACTTTGGACGAGAAACAAGCTTTGGCTGCTGCCCAAAAAGTTGATGAAAGGGGCATCACTGATGCTGACAAATTAGCCGGCATCCCAGTTGGTATCAAAGACAATATCGTTACAAAGGGTTTAAAGACAACTGCTGCAAGTAAGATTTTGGGTAACTTCGAACCAATCTACAACGCAACTGTGATGGATAAGTTGGAAGCTGCTCGCATGATCGACGTGGGTAAGTTGAACCTCGATGAATTTGCCATGGGTGGTTCTACTGAAAACTCGGCCTTTAAAATTACTAAAAATGCTTGGGACCAAACTAAAGTTCCTGGTGGTTCTTCTGGTGGACCGGCAGCCGCTGTGGCTTCTGGTCAATTGTTAGTTGCCTTGGGTACCGATACTGGCGGTTCGATCCGGCAGCCAGCTGCTTTTAACGGCATCGTTGGCGTTAAACCGACTTATGGCCGCGTGTCCCGTTATGGTGTGATCGCCTTTGGTTCTAGCTTGGATCAGGTCGGTCCAATGACTCGGACGGTCAAGGACAATGCCTTGATGTTGAGTGCCATTTCTGGTCATGACAAGCATGACTTTACTTCCTCTGAACGTGAAGTCCCTGATTTTACCGCTAAATTAAACGGCGACATCAAGAAAATGCGCATTGGTCTACCTAAAGAATTCATGGATAAAGGTGTTAATGAAGATGTACGTGCCGCTATTCAAAATGCGGCCAAGACCTTTGAAAAATTAGGTGCTGTTGTTGAAGAAGTTTCTTTGCCTTACAGCAAGTACGGTGTACCGGTCTATTACATCATTGCTTCGTCTGAAGCTTCTTCTAACTTGCAGCGTTACGATGGGATCCGCTATGGCTTTCGGGCTGACGATGTGAAGAATTTGGAAGATGTTTATGTGCGTTCCCGTTCCGAGGGCTTTGGTGACGAAGTCAAACGGCGGATAATGTTGGGGACATTCTCTCTTTCAGCCGGGACCTATGATGCATACTTCAAGAAGGCTGCTCAGGTCCGGACCTTGATCTGTCAAGATTTCGCCAACGTTTTTGCTAATTACGACTTGATCTTAGCGCCAACCACGACCTCAACGGCCTTTGGTATCGGTGAAGAGATCAATGATCCGGTGACAATGTATATGAATGATATTTTGACTATTCCAGTTAACTTGGCTGGTTTGCCAGGAATGTCGTTACCAGCAGGTTTTTCCAATGGTTTGCCGATCGGGATGCAGCTGATCGCACCGCAGTTTGGTGAAGAAACGATGTATCGTGCCGGTTATGCCTTTGAACAAGCAACTGACTTTCATAAAGAAGTACCAACGATCGGAGGGGAAAATTAATGAACTTTACCACAACAATCGGACTTGAAGTCCACGTTGAAATGAAAACTAAGTCTAAAGCATTTTCTCCCGCACCAGTCCAATATGGTCAAGCACCAAATATCAACACGAATGTGATCGACTGGGGTTATCCGGGAGTTTTACCTGAGGTCAACAAGGGTGCTTTGGAATATGGGATGCGTGCTGCTTTGGCTTTAAATTGCCAAATTACGAAAGATATTCATTTTGATCGGAAAAACTACTTCTATCCAGATAATCCGAAAGCTTATCAGATCACACAAGCTCAAACGCCAATTGGTCATGATGGTTTCTTAGAGATCGAACTGGAAGACGGTTCAACTAAGAAGATCGGGATCGAAGAAATGCATGTCGAAGAAGATGCTGGGAAAAATACCCATGATCCAGATGGATATTCCTACGTCGATTTGAACCGTCAGGGAACACCGTTGATCGAAATAGTTTCGAAACCAGATATTGCTTCGGCTGATGAAGCTTATGCCTACTTA
>NZ_AZFI01000092.1 GCF_001435755.1 Ligilactobacillus acidipiscis DSM 15836
CAAGTATTCTTTAACTTTCAACCTTTAGTTATAATAGGCTATTTCAAACTCACTTTGCACGAGTGAGTTTGAAATAGTTTTTTTAATTTAAAAGCACTTAATAGAATTTTATTACGGTTCTTGATATAATCAGACTAACGTGGAAACTTACTATCAGTAAATTTAGGGGGCGCTTTTAATGGCGCAGAAAAAATCGAATGTTAAGGTCCTAAATAACGAATACTATCGTCAGCAAACCTCTTCCAATGATAAAAAGCAACAAGAATACTTAGTTGAGAAAAAGCACCGTCGCCACATGCATATTTTGGTGGCGTTTGCCTTGATAGTAACACTTATTTGTTCTGTGCAGATCGTGAAAAATTATACCCAAGCACGTCAGATTAACACACAGACAAGGACCGCACAAAAAGAATTAACTGGCCAAAAATCTCAAAATGCAGATCTCAAATTGCAGGTCAAACAGCTTAAAGATCCTGAATATCTGCAGAAATATATTAGAGAACGTTATTTTTATTCTAAGAAACATGAAACGATCTACAATTTACCTGAAGACCGGTCTAAAAGTGTGACGAACGATAATTGACGCTCTGAGCATCGGTTGTTCAACCATGATTTAGTAAAGGTCGGAACTTTCATGCTGTTGAATGGTATCTTTTTATTTTTTTTACAATTCAGCTGAACGTCGTGGTATACTTGTTGTAGACATTTTCTTAGGAGGAACAAAAATTTTATATGTCAATTGAAGTAGGTTCAAAAGTAACTGGTAAAGTTTCAGGTATTACAAACTTTGGCGCCTTTGTTGATCTAGGTGAGCATAAAAATGGTTTGGTTCATATTAGTGAGATCTCAGATGGGTTCGTCAAAGATATTCACGATGTTCTTTCAGTTGGCGATGAGGTGACAGTCAAGGTCTTGTCTATTTCTGACGATGGCAAGATCGCACTTTCGATTAGAAAGGCATCCGCCTCATCTCAGAACCATGGCCATCAGTCTCATCAAAATGAACATAATTCTAAGCCCCATACACACAATAATGGCGGCAAGAATTTCAATGATCGGTCAAGTCATAACAATAATAAAAAGAGGAGTTTTAGTTCTCATAAAAATGACTCACATAAAAAGGATGATTTTGATTCTTTACTAGCTGGGTTTATGAAACAAAGCGATGAACGACTAACTTCATTGAAACGCAATACTGAAGGAAAACGAGGCGGGCGCGGCGGTCGACGCAGCTAAGTTCGTTTTTATATAGTAATTTTAGGAGGTACAACATTGGATGAACTATGTTGTGCCTCCTAATTCATTAATTAGCGAATCAATTTAAAGCAAATTATCTTATGCGAGAGTGACAAAAATGGATTTAAACTTAAAATTTAAACAAATTTGGGAACAGCTAAACATCGGACAACAGGCAGTTTTAGTAGGCGTGTCTGGTGGAGTCGATTCTATGGTCTTATTAGATTTGCTAGGGCAACTGCCTTATTCGATCAGGCCGGTGATCCACGTGGCAACAGTCGATCATTGTCTGCGCCCGGAAAGCGTGCAAGAAACAGAATATGTGCGGCAATATTGTTTAGATCATGGCCTGAATTTTCATACAATTCAATGGCCTAAAAACACACATCCATCTGCAGGGATCGAAGAAGCTGGTCGTCATTTTCGCTATCGCTTTTTTGCGGATATCATGACAAGTTTTGGGATCAAACATTTGCTGACGGCGCATCATGCAGACGACCAAGCAGAAACGTTCTTGATGAAACTCATCCGTGGTGGTGATCTGAGTCAATTAAAAGGGATTCAATTCCAGAGATCTTTTATGAGTGATCGTTATTTATCAAGACCATTATTATTCTTTGCAAAAAAAAGTTTGTATGCATATGCTAATCAACGGCAGTTGACTTTTTTCGAAGATCAAACAAATAGTTCAGATGAATTCTTGCGAAATAGAATTCGACATGAGGTCGTCCCATTGCTTAAACAGGAATCTCCGCACTTTCTTGAACATTTGAATTCTTATCAACAGCAATTGAATGAATTATTCTCAGTGTCCAAACGTAGTCTTAGCAAGTTGATCACTGATATTTCGACTCCTGAGGGCTATCGAACAGAAAAATGGCTCATGTGGCCTGTTGCTGAAAAGAAAGCCACGTTGCGCTTGATTTGTGAACAACAAGTAGGTGAGATCAATGAGGGGCAGGTAAACGAAATGATCGAACTGCTGGAAAATGAACGACGTCCTCAAGGGAAAATAGACGTGAAAGGCCAAAAAGTCTTTTATAAAAATTATCATTTATTTGGAGTCATAACTGTTGCTCAGCCAGACGAAATTGGCACTTTCAAACAAAGACTGACTTTAGGACAATGGGTAGACTTGAGTCCAAATGAAAAAATAGGCCTTTTTCCCGCGGGGACGCTGACGGCGGAAAATGACGATGTTTTAGAAATAACTGCTGAATTTTTGCCTTTAGATGTGCGCCATCGACTTTTTGGCGACAAGTTGTGCACATCGATCGGCAAGCAAAAAGTAAAAAAGATTTTGATCGATAGAAAAGTGCCGGTTGACCAAAGAGCAAAGGTGTGGGTAGTTGGTAATGAAAATAATGAGGTTTTGTGGATAGTAGGGCACAAGAAATCAAATTTGTCACGACAAGATGTAAATGATAAAATTCATTACATAGTGATTTATAGGAAAATAAGCGGGGAAAAGAGGTAGCTTCATGAATGACGATATCGAAAAGATTCTTTATAGCAAAGAAGATATCCAGCAAGTTGCAAAAAAGTTAGGACAACAGATCACAAAAGATTACGTTGATAAAAATCCACTCGTTGTGTGTATTTTAAAGGGTGCGATTTTGTTCATGTCTGATATTGTACGTGAGATCGATACATACTGTGAATTAGACTTTATGTCAGTTTCTAGTTATGGTAACGCTCAGGTTTCTTCAGGCTCTGTCAAGATCATCAAAGATCTTGACGTTTCTGTTGAGGGACGCAATGTTTTGATAATTGAGGACATTATCGATACTGGGCGGACCTTACAGACTCTGGTCGATTTGTTTGAACACCGAAAAGCCAATTCCGTTAAGATCTGCACTTTGCTTGATAAAAAAGAACGGCGGGTCGAAGGGGTCACTCCGGATTACGTTGGTTTTGAAGTTCCAAATGAATTTGTGGTCGGCTATGGTTTGGACTATTTAGGACATTACAGAAACTTGCCTTATGTCGGTGTTTTAAAACCAAAAATTTATTCTGATAATTGAACGTCAATAATAGTCAAATAAGGTCAAATGTGTTATCATAACTTCAACGGCCGTCTTTTGACGCGTTGAAAAGGCTTAAGGAGGAAAAATATGAACAACAAGAAAAATGGACTACTAAAAAATAGTCTGTTTTATATTGTGATTTTCCTTGGAATAATGGGTGTGATGTACTACTTCTTCGGTAGTAAATCGAATACAAGTACAGAGCAGATCCAGTCTAGTCAGTTCGTAACTCAACTTCAGAAGGATAATGTCAAAGGTTTTACGATGCAGCCATCTGGCAGCACTTATAAAATCACCGGTACTTATAAAAAACCTCATCAGGCTAAAAATAAGTCCAATAGTTTTAATGGTCTTGGCAGTGTTCAATCCCCTCAAGTTAAGTCATTTACGACTAATATTTTGACTAACGATTCCTCGGTTGATCAAATACAGAAATATGCGCAGAAAAATAAAGTCAAAAATGGAGCCAAAGAAGAAGAGTCGAGTAGTATTTGGATCCAGTTACTGGTTTACTTGTTGCCGGTAGTCTTTATGATTTTCTTCTTCTATATGATGATCGGTCAGGCTGGTCAAGGCGGCGGCAATGGTAAAGTAATGAACTTTGGTAAATCCAAGGCTAAGCCAGTCGAGAAAAAGAACAATAAGGTTCGCTTCTCCGATGTTGCTGGTGAAGAGGAAGAAAAACAGGAGTTAGTTGAAGTTGTTGAATTCTTGCGTGATCCACGTAAGTTCTTATCACTGGGTGCCCGGATCCCTTCAGGTGTTTTGCTAGAGGGACCTCCTGGTACTGGTAAAACTTTGCTGGCTAAGGCTGTTGCTGGTGAAGCTGGGGTTCCTTTCTTCTCGATCTCAGGTTCTGACTTCGTTGAAATGTTCGTTGGTGTTGGTGCAAGTCGTGTACGTGATCTTTTTGAAAACGCCAAAAAGAACGCTCCTTCTATCATCTTTATCGATGAAATCGACGCTGTTGGACGTCAACGTGGCAGCGGCATGGGCGGCGGTCACGATGAACGTGAGCAAACTTTGAACCAATTGCTGGTTGAAATGGATGGTTTCCAAGGCGACGAGGGCGTTATTGTTATGGCCGCTACTAACCGTTCTGATGTTTTGGATCCAGCTTTGCTTCGTCCAGGTCGTTTTGATCGAAAAATCTTAGTTGGCCGTCCTGACGTCAAGGGACGTGAAGCAATTTTGAAAGTTCACGCTAAGAACAAACCTTTGGCTAAAGATGTCGACTTGAAGATGATTGCTAAACAAACTCCTGGTTTCGTAGGGGCTGACTTGGAAAACTTACTGAATGAAGCTGCTTTGTTAGCTGCACGGCGTAATAAAAAGGCCGTTGACGCTAGTGACTTAGACGAAGCGGAAGATCGTGTGATTGCTGGGCCGGCTAAACGTGATCGAGTTGTTAACAAGAAGGAACGTCAGACTGTTGCCTACCATGAAGCTGGGCATACGATCATTGGTTTGGTCTTAAATGACGCTCGTGTGGTCCATAAGGTCACTATCGTTCCTCGTGGACGTGCCGGCGGTTACGCTATCATGTTGCCTAAGGAAGATCAGGGCTTGTTATCGAAAAAAGATGCTGAAGATCAAATTGCTGGTTTGATGGGTGGCCGTGCTGCCGAAGAAATTATCTTCCATGTTCAGTCATCTGGTGCCTCAAATGACTTCCAGCAAGCTACTCAGTTGGCTCGCGCGATGGTCGCTCAGTATGGTATGAGTGACAAACTTGGTCCTGTTCAGTATGAAGGACAAAGTGGTATGACTCCTGGTCAATATGCTGGACAACCGAATTATTCCGGTCAAACAGCCAATGTGATCGATGATGAAGTTATTCGCATCTCAAATGAACAGATGGAAAGAGCTAAGAAGATCATTGAGGAACACAGAGAGCAGCATAAGACAATTGCTGAAGCTTTGTTACAATACGAAACATTGGATGAAAAGCAGATCTTGAGTTTGTATAATACAGGAAAGATGCCATCCTCCGATGAAAGCAATGAGTTCCCTAGTGAAAAGGAAGCTGCTACTTTCGAAGAGTCTAAGAAAGCTCTTGAACGTAAAGAAGCAGAAAAGAAGGCTGAACATCGTCAAAATGATGATCAAACTTCATCTTCTGATCAAACTGAGACTTTCTATCCTCATGAAGATGATCATCATGAAAATGATAGTTAAATTGAATTTGTAAGTTTAGAATAGTGGACGGTTTTTGTGAATAGCAAAACTGTTCGCTATTTCTTTTTATTTGTAAAACTTAATATGCTACAATTTGTAAGTATATTTTTTCAAGGGAATTTAAATAGGCAGTAGTCTCATTTGTTTCGTTAGAGTAATACTGCTTTTTGTTGATTTATATATAAAAAGGAGAATTTTCATGAGTGATTATTTAGTAAAAAGTTTAGCTTATGATGGACAGTTGCGGGCGTATGCATTAGATGCTACAAATACAGTGGCGTATGCACAACGTGTTCATGATACTTGGAGTGCTGCTTCTGCGGCATTGGGCCGAAGTATGATCGGAACAGCTCTTTTATCTTCTGCTTCTTTGTCTGGGGATGACAAGCTGACTGTTAAGATCCAAGGAAATGGTCCTGTTGGCGGGATCGTGGTGGACGGTAATGCAAATGGGACAGTGAAAGGTTATTTGCAGCATCCTCATGTTCATTTACCTTTAAATGACAAACATAAAATTGATGTTAAAGGGGCAGTTGGCACACAGGGGATGATGTCAGTTACTAAGGACATGGGCTTAAAAGAGCCTTTTACCGGGCAAGTGCCGCTTGTTTCGGGGGAACTGGGTGAAGACTTTACTTATTATCTGGCTAAATCCGAACAGATCCCATCTGCCGTTGGGTTGTCAGTTTTTGTTCAAAATGATAATTCGATAGAAACAGCTGGCGGTTTTATGATTCAAGTAATGCCAGGTGCTAGTGATGAAGTGTTGGATCATTTGGAGCAAAGATTAAACGAGATCCCGATGGTTTCAAAAATGATGCAGGCAGGGAAAACACCTGAGGAAATGCTATATGAGATTTTAGGTAAAGAAAATGTGCAAGTTTTGGACACGATGCCTGTTAAGTTTGAATGTGATTGCAGCAAGGAACGTTTTGCCGAAATACTTGCGTCAGTACCTAGTTCTCAAATTAATGAAATGATCGAACAAGATCACGGTGCTGAAGCAGTTTGTCAGTTTTGTGGAACAAAATATCAATTTTCAGAAGAAGAGTTGTTAGAAATAGAGAAAAAGGCACAGGCATAATTATTTTAGTCGCTAAATTTGAGAAGATATGGCAAATTATTAAAATAAGAAGTAGCCACCGCGCAAAAGGATCAATAAGTTAGTTTATATTTAAAAGGTTGGTGTGCTATACTATTTTTGTATGTAAAAGTGGAAAGAGAGGGTAATCGATGGCTAATCAACAGTCAATGAATGACCAATTAAGAGTTCGACGTCAAAAAGTAGATGAGTTACGTGATGAAGGTATTGCGCCTTTTGGACATAGATTTGATAGAGATTCATATAATGAGGATCTTCATCAAAAATACGAAGGGCTTACTAAAGAGGAATTAAATGACCAGGGAGTTACAGCGACGATTGCTGGCAGGATGGTTGCTAAACGTGGAAAAGGCAAGGTTGGTTTTGCTGATTTACAAGACCGGACAGGCAAGATGCAGCTGTATGTCCGTAAAGATATTTTAGGTGAAGATAATTACCATGTTTTTAAACGTTCTGATTTGGGCGACTTTTTAGGTGTTACAGGAGAAGTTATTAAGACAGATATGGGGGAGCTGACATTACGTGTTAGTAAGTTAACATTTTTGTCTAAGGCTTTACGTCCACTACCTGATAAGTATCATGGCTTACAAAATGTTGAACAGATTTATCGTCAGCGATACTTGGATCTGATTACTAATCGAGAAAGTTATGATCGTTTTGTACACCGCAGTCAAATCGTTGCTACTGTTAGAAATTATTTGGATACAGAAGGTTTCTTAGAAGTTGAAACACCTGTTTTGCATAACCAAGCTGGCGGCGCTTCTGCTAGACCTTTTAAAACTCATCATAATGCGCTAGACATTAAGCTTTACTTACGTATCGCTTTGGAATTACATTTGAAGCGTTTGATCGTGGGCGGTATGGAACGTGTCTATGAAATTGGCCGCGTGTTTAGGAATGAAGGTATTGATACTAAGCATAATCCAGAATTTACAATGCTTGAGTCTTATGCTGCGTATTTTGATTTTACGGATGTTATGAATGAAACTGAAGGGATCTTTAAGGCTGCATGCCGAGTTGTTTCTGACGATAACAAAATAACATATCAAGGCAATGAGGTTGATTTTAACAAACCTTTCCGTCGTGTGCATATGGTAGACATGATCAAAGAGGTTACTGGTATCGATTTTTGGCAGGAAATGTCATTAGAAGATGCACGTAAATTAGCCGATGAAAATAATGTTCATTATGAAGCATACTGGCAGGTCGGTCATATCATTAATCAATTCTTTGAAGATTTCTGTGAAGATAATATCGTTGATCCAACCTTTGTTTATGGTCATCCGGTCGAAATCTCGCCTCTTGCTAAGAAGAATGCAGATGATCCTAGATTTACTGATCGGTTTGAATTATTCATCTTAGGTAATGAGTATGCTAATGCTTTTACTGAATTGAATGATCCAATTGATCAACGTCAACGTTTTGAAGCCCAAGCTAAAGAACGGACAGAAGGTAACGATGAAGCTGAGGGGATCGATGAAGATTATCTTGAAGCCATGGAGTATGGTATGCCTCCTACTGGTGGATTAGGTATTGGTATGGATCGTTTGGTTATGCTTCTGACCGATGCGGACTCTATTCGTGATGTTCTTTTGTTCCCAACTTTGAGACCTGAAGAAAACAAATAAATTCATATTTTAAAAAATATCGTTGATCGTTCTCATGATCAGCGGTATTTTTTTGGAAAAATAGAACCTTGATTTATGTTTTTATTCAGATCGTTTAAAATAAAAGCCAATTTTTTTATGTTTGTGATTCCACTTACTTTTATTTGGTGAGAAGTAGTTACACTGATTGAATCAGACTCTAACACGAATTATTGACCGTGATATTTAACTTAAGTTTGGTTTTTTGATCAGTGAATGATTTAGTCTGTTAAAAGACGTCTTGACGAAGGCAAAGAGAAACGGTATATTTATATATGCTGATTGATGAGTTATTAAGTTTCTGATTTTTCTTCACGCCCAGTAAATATTCAATTAAATTTTTTTGAAATTATTGTTGACATTTTTGCTCAGCGTGG
>NZ_AZFI01000093.1 GCF_001435755.1 Ligilactobacillus acidipiscis DSM 15836
ATCAACACTAAAAAGTTTAGACCCAAAAAAACGAGCAGCACAATTTCTTTGTTGAACAGTTTAAATGTTTTAAAGCTTAATTTTATGAATTTTCCATTGTATAATTGACATAGAGTATTTTAGCTCAAAAGTATAGATTTTTTCTGGGGGTGTCAGCGCTGGCTAATGCACAGTTGAAACAACAAATTATCGAAGCTAGTCAGGAAATTGGCATTGATAAGATCGGCTTCACAACGGCGAATAATTTTGAACATTTGCGTTCCAGTTTAGTCGCACAAAAAGCTGCGGGGCATACTTCGGGGTTTGAACATCAAAATCTAGATGAGCGGTTAGAGCCGGGCCTGATTTTCAATAAGCCGCGTTCGATCATTGCGATCGCTTTAGCTTACCCGACAAAAATGAAAAAAAGGCCACCACGGACTAAGTATAAAAGAGGACATTTTGCCCGAGCTTCTTGGGGGGATGATTATCATGCAGTCTTACGTAAAAAGATGGCTGCACTGATTGAAAAGATCAAAGAACTGTCCCAAAACGCAGTTGATTTTAAACCAATGGTCGATACCGGAGAGTTGATCGATGTTGCGGTGGCTCAGCGGGCTGGGTTGGGGTTTATCGGCAAGAATGGTTTGCTGATCACTGAAGAATTCGGGTCGTTTGTTTATTTGGGCGAGATCATTACGGATCTTGAATTTGAGCCTGACCGCCCGCTAAAGTCACAGTGCGGTGACTGTACACGCTGTATCGATTACTGTCCGCCAAATGCCTTGTTGGGTGATGGTCGATTAAACGCACAGAAGTGTTTATCTTATCAGACACAAACTAAGGGAATGATGCCGGAAAAATACCGGCCAATGATCCATAATGTGATCTATGGTTGTGACATCTGTCAATTAGTATGTCCCTTTAATCGTGGAAAGGATCAACATTTTCATTCAGACATGGAACCAGATCCAGAAAAAGTCTCACCTGAATTGGTGCCTTTACTGACGATATCAAACCGTGATTTCAAAGAAACCTTTGGACAGATGGCTGGTTCATGGCGGGGGAAGAAACCTTTGCAGCGCAATGCTTTGATTGCCTTAGCAAATCTGGGAGACCGGAGTGCTTTGCCACAGATATTAGCGGTCATCGATAATGATCCGCGACCAGTGATCCGTGCGACGGGAGCTTATGCAGTCGGACGTTTGGTCAGGGAATATAATCCTGAGATCATAGACTTTTTGGAAGATAAATATACCCAGGAAATGTCTGAAGGTGCGACGGAAGAGTGTTCACTTGAATATCGTACTGCAATTCAGAAAATTTCAGATTTAAAATAAAAACAAGGGGTTGGGACCTGTGAAAAAGAAATTGGTTTTTTTAGCGATGATTTTTACTGCAATATTTTTAGTTAGTTGTGCAAACACGACACAAAAAAATAACTCTGATAATGTGATCAGAGTTTCTTATCAGATCAAGAAAGAAAATAAATCGTTAAGTAAAAAGACAGTTACTGTGAAAAAAGGTGCAAGTGTCTTGACGGGTTTGAAAAAGGCTTGGCCAGTCAAGACCGAAAATAAAATGGTCACAAAAATCGATGGACATGCACAAAATCCCGATTTGGATCAATACTGGCTTTATGATATAAATGGCAAGGAATCTAAAAAGGGTGTTGACCAGCAAAAGTTAAATGATCAAGATAAAGTAGTATTTATACTTAAAGATATTTCAAAATAAGTTTAATTAGAAACGACCGCCACGGCTGCACAAGTGGAGGTCGTTTCTTTCGGTTCATTTTAATTGAAGTATTGCTAGATATCGCTTTTAATAAAGGTAAGTTTGACAGTAAAGAAGGGATGTGCATGAGTGTGATCACGATTGAAGGACCGCTTGCCGCAGGTAAAACTAGTTTAACTGAATTACTAAGCGGCCGTTTGCAAAGTCAGCCTTTTTATGAACCGGTCTCGGATAACCCAGTGTTACCACTGTTTTATGAGGGCAACAAGGCCGTTGCGGCGGGCAAATGGCAAACCAATCCCTACGCATTTTTATTGCAAATATTCTTTTTAAATCGGCGTTTTAAAATGATCAAACAAGCTTTTAAGGATGACAAAAACGTTCTTGATCGCTCGATTTATACTGATGAGCTTTTTTGTAAAATGAACTATGAGCGGGGCAATATGACGAAGATCGAATGGGAGACCTATCGTGATCTTCTAGCTAATATGCTGGAAGAATTACCCAATGCAGCGCATAAGAAGGCTCCCGACTTAATGGTTATGATAAATATCTCTTATCCCACTCTGATCAAACGGATCAAGCTTCGAGGCAGAGAATATGAGCTCCCAGAACAAGATCCGAGCTTAGAGGATTATTATCATGATCTGCTACAGCGTTACGAGGCTTTTGTTGATACGTATGCTGAGTCGCCGATGCTGATACTTGATGGTGATCGTTATGATTTCGTGAATTCAACAGCAGATAGAAAAGAAATTTTGCGTCAGATCTATACCAAAATGTATCATTTGAACCGCTTGAATAAGGATGAATGGCAACACTTGGTAAAAGAAGAAACATACTAGAGAAGTTTTTTCGTTTGAAATCAAGCTTACTTTTTGTTAGAATTATTAAGAATAAAATAATTAGAAGCAACATTTTTACTACGTAGATACACCACAGAAAAAGGAGGAGTTATCAATGGCAGTTAACGTAAAAAAAGCAATTGGTGCGGGGATCGCGGCTGGTCTGATCTCAGGGTTAGTTAAAATGGGATGGGAAAATGTTTTCCCTCCACGAACTGAAGAACGCGATGCTCAAAATCCACCGTACAAGACAATGAAGTTTTTAGGGATCCCTGACAAGCTGATCCACAAGAATTATACTTATTCAGGTCATCAGATCGAATGGCCAGGTTTTATCATTCATTATGGTTTCTCCGTTTCTTGGGCAGTTTTGTATGAACTTATGCGTCACAAATACCCAGCAATCACCAAAGATCATGGCACATGGTATGGAATTGGTGTTTGGGCAGCTTTCCATCTGGGCGTAATGCCGGCCTTAAATGTGGTCCCATCAGCTAAAGACCAACCCAAAGATGAACATTTGTCAGAATTAGTTGGTCATATGGTCTGGATGTGGACAAATGATCTCGTAGGCAGCAAGGTCTACGATGAGTTGAAAGACAAAGATTAATTTATTTAAAGAAACAATCGTTGGAAGATCCGGGTCGTCGACTAACCCGGGTCTTTTTCGATAAAACCAAAGGCGGTTCTGAACTTAAGGGACAAAAGCCAGCTGCTTTATTTAAAGGAAGGTGTCGCAATATGAACAATAAGAACTATGAGACTGGTTGGGTCGAGCGCATTAGTTACGGTTTAAGTGACGCGGCCGACAACTTGATTTTCCAAATGATGAGTTCTTATTTACTGTTTTTCTATACTGACGTTTACGGCTTACGTGCCCGTGATGTTGGGATCTTATTTGCAATTGCTCGTTTTATGGATGTTATTGAAAGTGTTATTTTAGGGTTGATGATCGATCGGACGCATTCTAAATATGGAAAGAGTCGGCCGTTTTTCCTTTGGTATGCGGTACCATACGTTGCCGTGGCGATCTTGACTTTTGTGACACCTGATTTTTCGGGTAGTGGAAAATTAGTATGGGCTTACGTTACATACCTGGGCTTAGGTTTTCTATACACTGCGGTCAACTTGCCGGTAACTTCGATTTTACCAACGATGACTAAAAATGACCGTGAAATTACAATTTTAGGCGTCATCCGTCAGTTCTTCGGTAGTTTGGTACAAGTTGTTGTTGCTACATTTACTATCCCCTTGGTTAAATTGATCGGTCAAGGCAACCAACAGAAGGGTTTTTTAGGAACGGTGATCATTTTTGGGATCATTTCGCTAGTCCTGATTTTAAATACCTTTGTTCAAGTACGTGAACGTCATACGAATGAAGATATGATCCATCAGCCCTTAAGCAAGGTCTGGGACATGCTGCGACATAATAAACCTTGGATCCTTTTGTCGATCGTTGTCTTTTTGTACTGGTTGTCAACGGCAATCAAGAATCAAACAACTATTTATTATTTCAAATATGTCTATAACAATGATAACTTAGTTTCGTGGGCCAATAGTTTTATGTTAGCCTCGATCATTGGGGTGTTACTGATCTTACGTTTTACTCAAGTTAGAAGTAAAAAATCTACGATGTCTCACGGGATCTTGATCGAACTTTTAGGCCAGGCCATTATTGGTGTTGGTGCTTATACTAAAATTTTAGCGATCACATTTGCGGGGATCTTTGTAAATTCGATCGGTAACGGGATCGTAATTGGGCTAGTCTCGATCATGATCGCCGATACGATTTCTTACGGAACTACGATGGGGATCCAAGCTGAAGGTTTATTGGCATCGACTAGTGACTGGGGTGTTAACTTAGGCTTAGGGATTGGCGGTTTAATAACTGCGATGATGTTTGATGCGTCAGGATATGTGGCCAATCAAGTACAAAATGCCGCTACGATCCGGATGATCGATTTGAATTTCGTTTGGATCCCGTTGGTGATTTACGTAGTGATGTATCTGATATTAAGAAAATATGATGAAAGTGTTATGCAAGTGCAAGCACAGGAGTAAAACAGAAAAGTCTGGGAGATCAAAGAGTTTCCAGGCTTTTTGTTTAAAATTCTTTCTGGATGTTTTAAATGGAACAGTTAACTGAACAGAAGTATTAAAAAGAAGTACCTAGCTGATGAGTTTCAGCTAGAAGTAAAATTGGAGAGAAAGCTTCCAGCAGACATCGATGTGGGAAGTCCAGATGCTGAGCTATCCATATGTGCGAAAGGTATGGTTCAGATAAACCCTCTGCTTTTTATTTTTCGAATAGCGGTAATAGTTAAGATATATCAGTATTAAATACTTTAACAGATTTAAAGGAGCGGTGATATGTGTACTAGTATTTTGCAAGTTGCTCAAAGTGGTGTCCATATGTTTTCTAGGACGATGGACTGGCATGAACTAGAATCAGGTCCGGCTTTTGCCCCGCGTGACTATGAATGGATCGAAGATTTTGATGGGCGGACGGTGAAAAATAAATATGCGATCATCGGTGTCGGGCGAAATAAGGAAAGCGCTATTGATATGAGCGATGGTGTGAATGAGTGGGGGTTGAGTGTGCAAAAACTAACCTTTAGACACGGCACTTACTTGTATGATGATCCCCAAAATAACGCAAAACAGTTGGCACCATATGAAGTCCCGTTTTATATGATGGGGCGGTATAAATCAGTCGCAGATATTATCGATCATTTGGACGAGATCAGACTAATGAGCGGCAAAAATTCGGCCGTCCAATATGGATATCCGGAACTACACTATGCTGCAACTGATCCCACTGGCAGGATCGTGATCATTGAACCAACTGTTCAACCGATGAACGTGATCGAAAATCCGATCGGAGTGGTGACAAATGCCCTTAACTTTGCTCATCAAATTGAACAGTTGAAAGATTATATTGCTTTAAAACCAGATCTGCAAAAAGATGGTCCATCAGTGGTTGAGCCGCATATTAGTACTGGCAGTTTTGCGGGTAAAAAAATACCTTCATCGGCCTATACGCCAACGGGCAGATTTATTCGTGCAGCTTATTACAAAGAAAGAACAAACCAACCTGCAAACGAACAAGAAGCAGTGATCAGCAGCTGGCATTTATTAAACAGTGTGACTGTTCCTAAAATGAAAAAGTATCAACAAACTTATTCAGTTTATCGCTCAGCAACTTGCCTTGAAACTCGGAGTTATTATTTTGAACCATATAACCGCTTGGGAATTACAAAATATCGGTTGACTGATGAAATGTTAAATTGGAAACAGCCTCATTTTTATAATATTGATGACAAATTAAATTTGACTGAGGCTATAAAGTGAACAGGGCAGAAGTAAGCGGAAAGTCTTGGTTCACGGAACCCGACTAAAAAACAAGGTAAAGTGAATCGTTTAAGACTCGAGCATTATCGGACATATGCATTAAATCGCGTTTTTTTGCGATGTAATACATATGTTGGATCGATTTGCAAAACTCGAAAATAAAAAAGCAGTAAATCAATTAAAAACTTCAGGTTTCGTTGCGACATTTCTGTAATGAGGATAAAAGCAGGCACTTTGGGAAAAGATGATCTCCTAAAAGTGCCTGTTTTAATTGGATCATTAGCGTAACAGATAGCCGCCATCGACAGGGATCATGACTCCGTTCAAATAATCTGCTGCGTGGCTCGCGAGGAAAACGACTGTTCCCATTAATTGTTCAGGTTGAGCCCACTGACCAGCGGGAATTATGATCGATGATCTCTTTGTTTCGGACGGGATCTTCCTGCAATTTTTTCGTCATTGGGGTGTCCACGTATCCTGGCGCTATTCCGTTAACTTGAATATTTTCAGGAGCTAAAGCATCTGCATATGCTTTGGTCAGACCTAAGACAGCATGCTTACTGGATGTATAAGGAAAAATCCTTTTACCAGCCCGATATGATTGCATGGAACCGATGTTGATGATCTTTCCGCTCTGCTGCTTTAACATTACTTTTGCGGTTTCATGTGAAAGATAGTAAAGAGCATTAAGGTTGATATTGAGTACCGCTTGCCAATCCTCGTCTTTATAATCGACCAGGTCATTACGCAGTTGCAGTCCAGCGTTGTTAACTAGAATGTCGATCTTGCCGAATTCCTCTAAGCAAGCTTTTACAATATTTTTTGCTGCATTTTGAGCAGTGAGATCTTGCTGGAAAAAAGCTATTTTACCATTGCTTTCTTCGACTTTGACGTGGAGTTCATCCCAGCCCATGGTTGTCTTTGAAACGACAAAGACTGAGGCGTGGGCTGCGCTGAGTGCCAAACTGTAATATTTGCCGAGCCCGCTTGCTCCTCCGGTCACAAGTGCAACTTTTTTCTCGAGTGAAAATTGATTTAAAGAAAATTCTTTCATAATATATCAACCTTTCCAATGAGTTATATTCTTAGCATAACACTAAAAGTTCATTTCAAAAAAATATTAGCTAAAATGCTAACTATGAAATGCATTATCTTTGCGTCTGTTTGCAAATATGTTGTATGGTGATTTTAAGAAAATATTTGTTAGAAGGGGAGTCAGGTTTAATGCCAGAAAATGGTTATCAATATGATGTATTATATATCGGGGCTGGACATGGAGCCTTTGATGGTGCCGCTCCTTTGGCAACTAAGGGCTACAAAGTAGGAGTTGATCGAAGTTGATAAGATCGGCGGTACTTGTCCTAATCGCGGTTGTAATGCCAAGATCACTTTGGATGCGCCAGTCGAATTACTTCGTTTCCAAGAACGGATGCAAAAAGTTGTGAGTGGTGATCTGACCTTCAACTGGACTGAAAATGTGAAACATGAGCACGAAGTTATTGATGGGTTGCCTGACTTTATCAGTGGCTTACTGACAGACTCGGGTGTTGATATTATCAACGGTCACGGTAAATTAGTTGATGCGCATACTGTTGATGTTGATGGTACAGAAAAAACGGCGGACAAAATCGTTGTCGCTACGGGACAGCGCCCGCATCGTTTGGATATCCCAGGCACAGAATTAGCTAATGATAGTACTGATTTCATGGCGCTGACAGAACTGCCGCAAAATATTACGATCATCGGTAGCGGTTATATCAGCATGGAATTTGCAACGATCGCAAATGCTGCTGGGTCAGATGTTACTGTTTTGATGCATAAAGACAAGGCTTTACGTTCATTCAATCAATCGTACGTTGAACATGTTATTGAAGACCTGCAAAAACGTGGCGTAAAATTTGTTAAAAATGCTAATGTGACTGAGTTTGCTAAAAACGGCCTTCAATACACAGTTAGCTACGGTGCTGGTCAGACATTGGAAACAGACTGGATCTTAGATGCTTCAGGGCGGATCCCGAATGTTGAAGAGTTGGGGTTAGAAAAAGTTGGCGTTAAGTATAACGAACATGGTATTGAAGTCAATGATCACTTGCAAACCAGTGTTGATAATATCTATGCTTCCGGTGACGTTGTTGACAAGAAACAACCTAAGTTAACGCCAACAGCTATTTATGAAACGACTTACTTGATGAAACTCTTCAGTAAAGAAACCAATGATCCGCTTGTTTATCCTGCGATCCCTTCTGTAGTCTTTACTTCACCGCGGATTGCTCAGGTCGGTGTTATTCCAGATGCTGTTGCGGATGATAATAGTTATTCAGTTCAGGAAAATGATTTGTTAGCGGGTTGGTATCGGTTGGTAACTAATGAATCTTATGCCAAAAATACCATTGTTTATGATGCCAAACATAAGATCGTAGGTGCTTCAGAAGTTAGTGAAAGGGCTGATAATGCTGTCAATTCAATTTTGCCTGCAATTGAATTTGGCTGGGGAGAAGAGGAGCTTAGTCGGTTAGTTTATCTCTTCCCATCATTTGAATCTGATACTAAAGATTTATTATAAGAGGTAGACAAATAATCGAACGGAAGCCTTAGTATTTGATCAAATACTAAGGTTTTTTGTAGGTGCGCCCGGCATGGGCAGTAACTAGGC
>NZ_AZFI01000094.1 GCF_001435755.1 Ligilactobacillus acidipiscis DSM 15836
AAATGTTACAAACTAGCACCACACGTATAATGATTTTCCAAATTATTTGGCTAGTTTAATAAACTTGTTAATTGAATATCGCTTAAGCGGCTTGATCTCTGATTTTTAAGGGACTCAAGCCGTTTAGTCATTCTTGCTTTTTTACCTTTCAGGGTTATACCGGCCGGCAGCAAGCCGCCTTAGCTATCGTCTTGAGAATCTCCGACTACAGTTGAAATATCCAGGTCATGATTTTTTAACTGTATTGTTATAGTTTTCAATGTGGATCTGTAAAAAATAAATAATAGTGATCACGGATAAGGTGTGTAGTTCTTTTATTTTTAAAAGAGAGATCTGAATTGTCAGAAGATGGATATTTCGAATTAATCGAATTTAAAAAAACTGATGATGTGAAGAGAAGGAGGCCACTAATAATATTAATGTTAAAGGTACCACAAAATTTTGTGAAACCGTTAACATAAATAAAAATAATTTATGGTTTTAAAAAATTTTTTGTGTAGAAGTAGCACGCTATTTTATACACATTAATATATTTAGATGTAGATACAGCAACGCTTTGACCCGATATATCCTTTTAAATCAAGATTTAGATTAGCACATTAAGCTAAGCGCTTTCAAAAAAATAGTTTGAAAAATATTGCACAAATAGCTTGAAAAATTACCCGAAGTGATATATCATCATAAGTGAAATGCTTCACAACAAATACAAAATAAAGCTTACCTTGGAGGCTATTATTATGAAAACGTCAGAAAAGAGTCAAAGTAAAGTTACAATAGATCCACTTGATGCACAGAAAAAAGCGAACGAGTATACAGGAAAGTTAGTTAGCAAAGCCGTTAAAGCCGAAGAAGAATACAGCACTTATACACAAGAAGAAGTCGATAAAATAGTAGCCGCTATGGCTTTAGCAGGTTCAGAAAACTCGCTAGCTTTAGCTCACGAAGCTGTTGATGAGACTCAACGCGGTGTGGTTGAAGACAAAGATACTAAAAATCGTTTTGCGACAGAAAATGTTTATCACACGATCAAGAATGATAAGACCGTTGGGATCATTGAAGATGATGTGATTCGTGGCAGTATCAAAATTGCTGCTCCTTTAGGTGTTATCGCTGGGATCGTGCCGACAACCAACCCAACTTCAACGGTTATGTTTAAGGCTATTTTAGCAATGAAGACTAGAAATGCGATCGTCTTTTCATTTCATCCACAAGCACAAAAATGTTCTGCTCATGCCGCACAGATCGTCTATGAGGCAGCCGTTAAAGCTGGTGCTCCAAAAAACATTATTCAGTGGATCGAAACTCCTTCACTTGAAAACACGACTGGTTTGATCAGAAACCAAAATATTGCAACGATCCTTGCAACTGGCGGCCCTGGTATGGTCAATGCAGCTTTGAGCTCGGGGAACCCTTCACTTGGTGTTGGTGCTGGGAATGGTGCAGTGTTTGTTGATCATACTGCTAGGATCGACCGTGCGATCGAGGATCTACTGTTATCCAAGCGCTTTGATAATGGGATGATTTGTGCCACTGAAAATTCAGCAGTCGTTGAAGCTCCGATTTATGCAGAGTGGTTGCAAAAGATGCAAGATCGTGGTGCCTATTTGGTTCCTAAAAAAGATTATCAAAAATTAGCAGATTTTGTGTTTAATGAAAAGCATGGTGTCAATGGGAAGATTGCTGGGAAATCAGCACATTGGATTGCAGATCACGCTGGAATTAAAATGCCTAATGATAAAGATGTTTTGATGTTCGAATTAGATCGTAAGAACATTGGTGAAAAGCTTTCTTCTGAAAAATTATGTCCAATGATCTCTGTTTACCGAGCAAAAGATAGAGAAGAAGGGGTCGAAATTGTTTGTGAGTTGCTTAACTATCAAGGTGCTGGCCATAACGCAGCTATTCAAGTTGGGACACAGGCTGACCCATTCATTAAAGAATTTGCTAACCGGACTGAAGTCTCTCGGATCTTAGTGAACCAACCTGATGCACTCGGTGGTATCGGAGATATTTATACCGACGCAATGCGTGCTAGTTTGACGCTTGGAACAGGTTCCTGGGGGGATAATTCATTGTCACATAACTTGTCGACAGAAGATCTGTTGAATATTAAAACAATCGCTAAACGGCGTAACCGTCCACAATGGATTCGTTTGCCAGAAGATATTTTCTTTGAAAAAGATTCAGTCACTTACTTGCAAGAGATGCCCGGCCTAGAAAAAGTCTTTATTGTTGCAGATCCTGGTATGGTACAGTTCGGATTTGTCGATAAAGTTTATTCCCAGTTAGACATTAGACCTAACCGAGTTAAGACTTCTCTTTACGGCACAGTTGATCCTGACCCAACCTTGAGCCAAACAATTGAAATTGCTAAGCAAATGCATCAATTCAAACCTGATACGATCATCGCTATCGGTGGTGGTTCAGCTCTTGATGCTGGCAAAATTGCTCGTTATATTTACGAGTATTCTTATGATAAAGAAGGGTTCTTAGATGACTACAGCAAGGTCAGTGCTTTGTTTGTCAAGTTGCAACAGAAATTTATGGATATCAGAAAGAGGATCGTAACCTTCAAGCATCAGACACATACGAAGATGGTTGCTATCCCAACGACCTCTGGGACAGGTTCAGAAGTTACTCCGTATGCCGTAATTACAGATGATGAAACACACGTTAAGTATCCATTGACTGACTACGAACTAACTCCAGAAGTATCAATTATCGACCCGCGTTTTGCTTTGACAGTTCCAGCACGGACAGTTGCATTATCTGGTTTAGATACTTTATCTCATGCTTTGGAATCGTATGTTTCAGTAATGTCTTCAGAGTTTACACGTCCTTGGGCACTACAAGCTATCAAGTTAGTCTTTGAAAATCTGGAAGATTCCTATAATTATCGGATCGAACACAGAACCAAAGGCGGCGAAAAATCCAGAGTTAACATGCACTATGCAGCCGCTTTGGCCGGAATGTCCTTTGCTAATGCTTTCTTAGGGATCAATCATTCCTTGGCTCATAAGACTGGTGGGGAATTTGGTTTACCGCATGGTTTGGCTATTTCGATCGCAATGAAACACGTAATTAAATTTAACGGTGTTAGCGGCAAAGTTAAACGGACACCATTCCCACGTTACGAAGTTTATAGTGCACAAAAAGATTATGCTGACATCGCACGTTATCTTGGCTTGAAAGGTAAGAATGATCAAGAATTAGTGGATGCATTATGCGATAAGATCGATCAATTAATGAAGGCAGTTGGCGTCACACCAACATTGTCTGCTAACGGCGTAACAAAGGAACAATTCAATGGTTCTTTAGATAAATTGGTAGACTTAGTTTATAACGATCAGTGTACGGCAGTAAATCCACGCCAACCAAGTTTAGCTGAGATCAAGCAACTCTTGCAAGATCAATTTTAATGACTATATAAATCTATTTTTTGATCCTCGTCTACATTGGATGAGGGTCTTTTTGGTGGTTAGGAAACAAACTGCAGAATAACGCAATCGTTGTTACAGTAAGGCTTCAATCTTTTGGAATATGTTTAAGGGCCGTCGATTTAACCCATGTAATGGGATAGATCGACGGCCCTTTTATGATCGGACAGCTAGTTATGTCCTAGATCCTTTATTATTTATGAATGAGGACTTTGCTTAAGAATTTTTGGGCTCGCGGTTGCGAGGGGTCGGTGTAGGCTTGTTTATGGGCGCAAACTCTTCAATAAAATGGACTGGGCCGTCAGTACTGTTAGCCTATGCTTTGGCGGGTGTTTTTCTGTATTTGATCATGCGTGCCTTAGGTGAGATGCTGTACATAGATCCAGCAACGGGTTCGTTTGCCAAGTATGCTACAGAATATATTCATCCGTTTTTTGGCTTTTTAACTGCTTGGTGTAATGTTTTCCAGTGGGTTATCGTTGGAATGAGTGAAATGATCGCCTTAGGAGGATATTTTGCTTTTTGGTGGCCTAATTTACCGCAATGGCTCCCAGGGTTGGTCGCGTTGATCATCATTACGTTAGCTAACTTAGCATCTGTTAAAGCCTTTGGAGAAATGGAATTCTGGTTTGCTTTGATCAAAGTCTTAACTATTATTTTTATGATCATTGCTGGGGCTTTATTAATTTTTGTCGGAGCGGGTAATGATTTTCATCCGATCGGTCTGGACAATTTATGGACACACGGTTTTTTTACTGGGGGATGGAAGGGCTTCTTCTTTTCTTTAGCTATTGTCGTGGGTTCTTATCAAGGAATGGAACTGATCGGTGTTAGTGCTGGTGAAACTGAAAATCCCCAGAAAACTTTAGTTCAAGCAATCAAGTCGATGATCTGGAGGATATTGATTTTTTATATTGGTGCAATTTTTGTGATCTTATGTATCTACCCATGGGATAAGCTAGGTTAAGTGGGTTCGCCTTTTGTGCAAACATTTGCTAAATTCGGCATTCCGATCGCCGCGGGGTTGATCAACTTTGTTGTAATAACGGCTGCTTTGTCGGGAGCAAATTCCGGGATCTACAGTTCCAGCCGAATGCTCTATACTTTGGCTGATAAGAAACAACTGCCGCATAAATTTACGCTGCTAGGACGAAATGGTATTCCTATTTATAGTGTTTTGGCAGTTTCTTTTGGGATACTTTTGGGCGTTATTTTGAATGTGGTATTACCTCTGATTTATAAAGATGCGAGCTCTATTTTTGTCAAAGTTTTCAGTGCCAGTATTTTACCGGGAATGATACCATGGTTTGTGATCTTAGTCAGTCAGATAAAGTTTCGTAAGGTTCACCAAGAAAAATATGCAGACCATCCCTTTAAAATGCCTTTTTCACCTTATACGAATTACTTAACATTGTTCTTTTTGTTCGTTGTTTTGATTTTTATGTTTTTAAATAGCGAGACCAGAGTCTCTGTTATTGTTGGGGTAATATTCATTCTTTTCTTGGTTATTATTTATTTTTCTAAGCGAGGTACAAAAGCTGGGGAAAAGGACCTGTAAATCCTGGTAAAAGATATTTAAAAAGACAGTTGTTAAGGTGAACGTTGATCTTCTAGAACTCATTCGAAGATCAGCGGTTTACTAGCAGATAGTGGTTGGACAGTAATGTAAGTAAAACAAACGGGCTGGAGAAATCAAAAATCGATTTTTCCAGCCCATTTACATAACTTGGACTTATTACGGGTCACTTCTTTATTTATCCCAACCAAACTCTGAATATGGGATTTGTTGTAAATAGTTATATACACCAAGTTTACGATCCTTTATTAATTGGGAAGGCAGCTTATCTAAGGAAGCCCAAGTTAGTTCACTGTTTTTATCAGGTTCCATGATTTTTGGAGTACCATGGTACTTTTGGATAAGAAAATAAGCATTATGGTAAATTTTGCCAGTTTCTACGTCATTTTTGTGAATCAGCGTGACAAATTTAATGTCTTCTAAGTCTGTTTTCGGGGGGGACGGTGCCTTACTAGCTAATCACAAAAAAGAACATATAATAGCTTTATGATATGCTCTCCTTATAGTAGACATGGAAATAAACAAAATCCGTATTCTACTGATAAGGAGAGCATATTAAAATCCTCAGCCAACTTAAGGGTCATTTGTTGCATTGTTTAGACCCTGCCAGATTTTTTGTTGTTAAAGGGCTGATCTTATGGAAAAGACGAGGGTCTATTACTAATAATGGACCCTGCTTTTAACTTATTCATGATGTCCTAATCTTTGCAAATATCCAGCAAAATCTTCATCTTCAGAAATAATTCCTGTTTCTTTTTCTTCATACCAGTTGATTTTGTCGTTTAAAATTTGCAGATGATGTTGAATTTCTGAAAATTGCTGTAAAAAATTATTTTTAGTTGTTTTTAAAAGCTTTAGACGTTGTGGAATAGTACTGTCTCCTTGTTCGCGCCACATAATATATTGCTTGAGTTCTTTAATACTCATACCAGTTCCTTTTAAATGATTTAAGAATTTAAGCCAACTAACATCTTCTGCGGTATAGTAGCGCCGTCCATTAAGATCTCGCTGTGGTTTGATCAAGCCTTCGTTTTCATAGTATCTTAAGGTGGAAGCTGGCAAATTAAATTTATGGCTGAATTCCCCGATATTATATTTTGTATTGTTAGAGAAATTATTCATTTTAGTCTCTCCTTAAAGTTAGATTCATTAACTATTATACAAAAATAGGCTGAAAAACAAAACTTTTCGTTTTCGTTGACTTAAAGTGTACTTTAAGTAGTATATTAAATTTCAGAGGTTAGGAATGGAGGTAAACGAATGAGTAAGCAGTGGACAACGGAACAATTAAATAAATTCACGAATGCTGATGACATGCATGTTTCGCATTTTTATGCGGACGGAAAAACCTATGGAACGCCAACATGGGTCTGGACAGTTGTTGTCGACCATAATTTATACGTGCGAGCTTATAATGGTCAAAATTCTAGGTGGTATCAGTCAGCTATGGTACAACAAGCTGGTAAGATCAAACTAACAGGTAAAGGATTTGAAACAAAATTTATAGATGCAGCAGGGAACAATGAACTGGATTTAAAAATCAGTTCTGCATATCAAGCAAAGTATAAAGACAGTCCATATTTACCGCCTATGCTAAAAAAAGGTCCAGTCAATGCAACGGTTAAAATTTTACCTAGATAGTTTAATAAATTTATTTTATAGGAGGGATTTTTATGGTTAAGAAACAAACCGCCGGACAAGAACAGTTAGGTGCTTTTGCACCACAATTTGCCCACTTAAATGATGATGTTTTATTTGGGGAAGTTTGGAGTAAAGAAGACCAGTTATCTGCGCATGATCGTTCACTAGTAACTATTGCAGCGCTGATTTCCATGGGAAACACTGAGCAGTTAACGACTCACTTACAAATTGGGAAAAATAACGGTATTACACAGGAAGAAATTGTTGCTGAAATCACCCACTTAGCTTTTTATGTCGGTTGGCCGAAAGCCTGGTCAGCTTTTAACCGAGCAAAAGAAATTTGGCAGGAAAAATAATTTGTTTTAGACAAGATAAGGAGGAGAAGAATGACAGCGAAAAAAGTTGAACAACCAGGAGTATTTGCGACTGGGTCAAAAAACGATGCTTATGCCCAATACTTTATTGGTCAAAGCTATAACAATAAGTTAGTAACTCCTGGGAAAGATGTTAGTGTTCCTGTAGGAAATGTAACATTTGAGCCTGGTTGTCGTAATAACTGGCATATTCATCATCACGGGAGTCAAATTTTACTAGTTACTGGCGGCGAAGGCTGGTATCAAGAAGAAGGTAAACCAGCCCAACGATTAAAGCCAGGTGATGTCGTGATCGCACATGATGGCATAAAACATTGGCATGGGGCAACTAAAGATTCGTGGTTTAGTCATTTAGCCATTACTACAGGTACTTCAGAATGGCTCGAACCAGTGACAGATAAAGAATATTCTGCATTATCTTAAGTTAGCAGCAGCTGATTGAATAAGGAAGGTAGAAAGATGACAATTCTAAATGAAAAGTACACTTTAAATAATGGTGTTAAAATCCCTAAACTAGGTTTTGGTACGTGGTTGATCGACAATGATAAAGCAGCTACAGTAGTTCAACAAGCAGCCCGAATCGGATATCGTCACTTTGACACTGCACAAGCCTACGGCAATGAGGAAGGTGTTGGTGTCGGATTAAGGGGAACCGGCCTTAACCGGGATGATTTATTTGTGACAACTAAGGTGCAAGCTGAATTTAAAGACTATTCGACGGTTAAGAAATCTATTGACCAATCGTTACAAAAACTAGGGTTAGATTATGTGGACCTATTATTGATCCATGCTCCTGAACCGTGGACTGAATTTCATGGCGAGAACCATTATTTTAAAGAAAACTTAGAAGTTTGGCGTGCCATGGAAGAAGTGCTTCAAGCGGGCAAGGTTCGTGCAATCGGTGTTTCTAATTTTTTACAAACGGACTTAACTAATATTTTAGAAAAGGGTTCAGTTAAACCTGCAGTTAACCAATTATTAACGCATATTGGTAATACTTCTTTTGATTTACTGAAACAAGCAAAGCAAAATGATGTCTTAGTTGAAGCCTATTCACCCGTGGCACATGGTGAAATCTTGCAAAATGAACGGATCAAGCAAATGGCGCATAAATATCGAGTTTCAGTCCCACAATTGGCAATTCGTTATTGCTTGGAATTAGGAACCTTGCCCTTACCTAAGAGTGAAGATCCGGAACATATTGCTAATAATGCGGACGTTAATTTTAAAATAGCCGTAGAAGATATGCAGACTTTACAAAACCTACCACAAGATAAAGATTATGGTAATTCAAGTGCTTTTCCTGTATTTAGCGGCAAATGATTTAATAGTCATAAAAAAATAAGGTTTTCCTATATGAAAAGGGAGTTCCTTATTTTTTAGATGATAACCTTTAGTTGCTATCTAAAGGTTGAAAGTACCAAAACAGACCGT
>NZ_AZFI01000095.1 GCF_001435755.1 Ligilactobacillus acidipiscis DSM 15836
AACTTTGTTCAGTTTTCAAAGATCTACTTGTTGATGCCATCACCTGACGACTTCTTTATAATATCAAATTCTTAATTATCTGTCAAGAATACTTTTATTTATTTTATGAAGCTGTTTGGTTAAATTTTTAATCAACCATTCAAGCGACAACTTTTATAGTATATCAACTATAACGAATGATGTCAACAACTTTTTAAAATTAAATTGTCGAAGCATTTCGTACTCAGCAACAACGTATAATAATATACCGCCAAAAAAGCACGCCGTCAACAACTTTTTATATATTTTTCAATAAAACCGTTTTCGCTAAAGTAAAATATAATTTTTCATGCCACATTTCTGGTATTTAAAAGAAAAAGCACTTATTAAATATTTAATTTTTAGTTATAAAAAACTAGGCTACTATAATAAGCAACCTAGTTACAATCTGACCAGCAGATATTAGAGTTTATTTTTTTTTGCAAATATGGCCTTAATTCCCCGTTTAAGCACCTGGAAGAACGTTAGCGAACGAACGATATGTTCTGGTGCAATATATACACGAACAGCTCGCAGCACTTTCTTAGGGTTCTTAGAAGAAAAATTCAAAAGCCCATTTTTCTTAGTTTGAAATCCATAACGCGGAATCCATTTCCCTTTAAAATAAACTGAAGCCACAACAAGTTCAACTTCATCCCATGGGATCTGAACAAAATTATTGGGGTCTCTCTCATCGTAAAATTCAAATGCTTTATTGCCGACCATGATCTGTCCAAAACTGTTCATGCCAATATGAGATGTGCCGCGAATGACCAAGTCTATCTGCGTGTTCATCGATTTGACCCGGTCGTTTTTCCTCTTCTTTTTTTTGCCAAACATAGCTCAATTCCTCCAAAAATACTTGCACTTACTATCGTTTTCTCTGTTATAGCAAAAACGACCCCATTGTGCAATTGCAATGAGATCGTTAAATTGGTACTTTCCTATAAAATTAAAGAAGTCCGATAACGTGACCAACGATACCAATCACAAAAATACCAAGAATGATAACGATTGGAGAAACATTCTTCTTTAGTAACCACATACATAAGAATGTAAGCAGCAAAGGAACAAGGCCAGGGATCAATGAATCCAAGTTGTCTTGCAAGGTCGTAACCTTAACTTTATCTAATGTACGACCTGCAGCTTGTTGTGACAAAGCTTCCTTAATACCAGCATGTCCGCTAGGTAATTTGTCCCATTCAATATAAGCACCCTTTTGTTGTTGGATCCGAGAAACAACAGGTGTGAATTTAATGTTGACCCACCGTTCGATCAAAGCACCGATAACAAACATACCCATCATGGAAGCTCCACGAGTGATCATTTGTAATAAGCCACCGGACAAATCGTCTGTAATAGCGTTACCTGCTTTATAACCAAATTCCTGAGTATACCAAATTGTTGCAAAACGAATAATGTTCCACGCCACGAAGAACAAAATTGGTCCCATAATACTGCCACCCAAGGCAAGAGAAGCACCCAAAGCACCGATCATTGGACGAACAGTGAACCAAAATACAGGATCACCAACACCCGCTAAGGGTCCCATCATACCAACCTTAACACCTTGAATAGCGGCATCATCGATTGGAGCACCGTTAGCACGTTCTTCTTCCAAAGATAGCGTTACACCGATAATTGGTGAGGTTACGTATGGGTGAGTATTAAAGAATTCCAAATGCCGTTGATAAGCAGCAACACGGTCCTCTTTCTTTTGATACAATTTATTAAGCGCTGGGATCATTGAATAACACCAGCCACCATTTTGCATACGTTCGTAGTTCCAAGAACCTTGCAAGAACTGTGTCCGCCATGCAACTTTAAAACGATCATGTTTTGATAAAGTAATTTTCTTTTCAGTTACTACTGGTTCAGCCATTGTATTTCCCTCCTTTAATTTTAATAATCATCGAGAATATCGCCCAATGGATCGCCAGTGTTGCTGTTTCCCCCATTGTTGTTGCCGTTGCTTGAGCCACCCTTATCAAGAGCCAAGTACATCAAAGCAAGCGAAATACCTAGAGCACCGATAGCGATCAATGTCAAATCAGAAAGTGCAGCAACTACGAAACCAATGATGAAGAATGGCCAAACTTCACGAGAAGCCATCATATTGATAACCATTGCGTAACCAACGGCAACAACCATTCCACCACCGATCGACATACCATCATTCAACCAAGCTGGCATTGCTTCGAGCATGCCACGAACTGATGATGCTGGAATAACTAACAGCAAAGCCGCTGGAATCGCAATACGTAAACCTTGCAAGCAAATAGATACATATTGCCAAAAATCGATCATCTTTGAGCTACCTTCTTTAGCAGCTTTATCCATCAAATGAACAATTGCAACTGTAATAGTACGAACAATCATTGTTAAAAATAAACCAGCAACAGCCAATGGAATAGCGATAGCTACGGCTGGACCAATCCCCTTAACGCCTTGTCCACCTTGAACCAAAATAATAGATGATGCAACAGCAGCCAAAGCAGCGTCAGGAGCAACAGCGGCCCCAACGTTTGCCCAGCCTAAGGCGATCATTTGTAACGAACCGCCCAACATAATACCTTCAGTCAAATGACCAGTTACCAATCCGATCAACGTACATGCAACCAATGGTTGATGGAATTGCCACTCGTCCAAGATACCTTCCATGCCGGCGAAGAACGCCACGATCACTACTAATACCATAGAAATACCAGACATGAAATACCCTCCTTTTCAATTTTACAAGGCTTACAAGCCTAATTCTGTCCGGGCTTTTTCAACTAATTCGTCAAAGTTTCCTTTTTTATCAGCAGGAACTTTACGCAAATCAAATTTAACGCCCATCTTCTTCAATTCATCAAAAGTCTTTACATCTTCAGGTCCCATTGACAAAACATTATTAACTGCTACTTTGCCAGTGGAGTGAGACATTGAACCAATATTAAGTTCTGAAAGGTCCATGCCGCCCTTGATAGCTCGTAAAGCATCTTCTGGGTTTTCAAACAAGATCAAAGCCTTGGTGTTACCAAAACGAGGATCCTTGGCAACTTCTTCCATCTTAGCAACTGGAACAACATTAGCTTTAACTCCAGGAGGAGCTGCCTGAACGATCATGCTCTTACGCAGATTGTCTTGTGCAACATTGTCTGAAACAACGATGATACGATTTGGAGCGGTCGATTTCGTCCATGACGTAGCAACCTGTCCATGAAGTAGTCGTGAATCAACCCGAGCTAAGACATATTTGATCTTACCATCACCGATCACTGTACCTTCAGGGATCGCACCACCCTTAGGCTGACCATCGTCAGCTACCGGAGCTTTTGCTTCCTTCGGTTGTAACGATTCTGGTTTGACCTTAACACCATCTTTTGCCGTTTCAATAATATGAGCAGCAATTTCTTGTGCTGAATCCATTGACAAACGAGATGCATATGCCTCAATAACCATCGGCAAGTTCATACCAGCTACAATACCCCAAGTATCTTTGTGTTCCTCGAAGATATTGCTTGCCTGGTTAAATGGTGTACCGCCCCACAGATCGATCAAAAACAAAACTTGTTCAGGATCGTCAAATGTGGCAATAGCCTTTTCCATTTTGGCATGAACATCATCCGGACCTTCACTTGGCTGCAAGGTAACCGTCTGGACATTTTCTTGTTTGCCAAAAATCATTTCAGCAGATTGGAAAATGCCTTCCGCGAAACTACCATGGCTCGCGAGGATAATACCTACCATTTTGTGTACCTCCCACAATAAAATTTTCCGGAAAAAACCGGAGTAGTTATAAAAAATCCTTAACTCAACTTATTATCAGTCAACTTTCCTTGACGGCTGCTCAACCAAACCCTTTTCTGTTAAAACTTTCCACAGATCCTTTGAAGTATCTCCAGAAACCTTACGGATATCAAGTTTGATCCCTTGATCGTGGAGCCAAGTAAATGCATCAACATCTGTCTGATCAACTGAGATCGTATCTGTCACCATTTTGCGTGAACTATTAAAGCTCAAAGCGCCAATGTTAACTAGATCAACGTGGGTCCCATTTTGAACTAAGATTTGTGCATCACGTGGGTTTTCGACCAAGATCAATGCTTTGAAACTATTAAAACGCGGGTCAAAATAGATTCGTAACATCTTCATCAACGGGATCACATGAACCTTAATACCAGGTGGACTAGCCTGCCTGATCAAGGTTTTACGGATGTTGTCCCGGGCAACTTGGTCTGAGACGACTAAGATCCGATCGACTTTTAATACCTTGGCCCAGTTAGTAGCGACCTGTCCATGCAGCAAACGACTGTCGATACGCATTAACCGGATTTCCATGTTGACCACCTTCGATCGTAAAAACTAATAATAAATCAAGTTAAAAAGTACTACGGGAATTCTAAACTTCGTTTTCTGCTCAAGGTTCGTAATTGCTTAATAAAAGAAAAAAGTATGATAACAAATTCATTCAGCAGTAGAACGACCCTAGGGAAAACTTTATTTTGAACATCCCATTAAATATATAGCAATTTTTGTGCCAATTTTTGTGTATCACACCTATATCCTTATTTAACAATGTTTATAATTTCTTAAAAAAGCTATCTGATACACAAAATAGTGTATCAGATTGCTAGTGTATGCTATTCAGCTGTTTCTGTATCAAACAATTTCACAATATAATATATTTCTTCTTCTGATAATTTTAAGTTCAGGGTCGTTTCGATCACCTTGTTCGCTCGAACAATGATCTGATAAAGAGTACTTTCTTGTACACTTCTGATTTCTGCATTGGAAGCTGTGATCGGGGAATTAGTCAAACAACGCTCAATTGCTCCAGCAAGATGCATAACGACACTAATCCGCAATGAGTTAGTAAATTCAAAATCTACTCTTTCTGCAATGTAATCACAGTAATTCCATAAAACCCCAATTAGTTTTTGCGGATTAATGAAAGTAAAGTATTGCCCCAAATATTGTTGAGCTTTCTGTTCTGTTAGGTCTTCAGAACTTTCCAGGTCGACCTGAACATCCTCTCCTTTTTCTGGCGTATCTTCCATTTCCTGTATCAGGCTAATAAACTTTTCTCCGCCACCTTGTAAAAGATCCTCCAAAGAAATAAATGGGACCGGGATCTTCGGGCGTGTCACACCTGTTGTAGCAATAATATTATAATTTCGCTTTAAATCTTCCAAAGTTTGACTCATTCCCACAACAGAGATCGGGATCACAACAATATCGTCGATCAAATGGTCAACTAAAATACCGTCCAAGATCTCCTTGATTTTTTCAGCCGTTCCCTGTCCAGTAGCACATAAGGCAACGATCGCCCGCTGCCTGGAATCACTAACTTCTAAGCTATCTAAATTACCGACATTTTGTTCAGACTCTATCATAGGTCGTGAATAACCGTTAAAATCATTCAACTCATTATAGATCAGTTCCAGATCACTATCTATTAGAGAAGATTTGCGGGCTGCTTCTAAGACCATTGCCGTCGTTACCATATCGATCGTCTTAACTGCCGCTCCTGTCATTTTTTCGATTTTACCATTGAAGGTCCCAAGCGACCCCATGTCGACCATTAGCAAAACACCATTACCACGATCAACTCGTTTTACTTTATGTGCAATGCCCTTTAATGCGGTCTGCGGATCCATCTCTAGTGCCATATCAAATGATTCCAAGTTATCCGCCGACAATAACTGCTTAACAACATGCACCATCGATGATGCAGTACTATCTCCGTGCGCTGCGACTACGATCCCGACTTTGCCGATCTCAGGCTCAGCTTTTAATGAAGCTAGAAGTATCGCCAAGTAATACAGTTCGGAATCTGGTACGGGCATGTTGTAATGCTCTTCAAGCATTTTCTTGATTTTTTTGGCAAGATCAAATTCGCGCGGATAATCGTTGACCATTGAAATAATGTTATTGGCAACTCTCCTTAGAGGCTTACCGGACTGTACTCGTTTGATAAATGAACTGATATGCAAGCTCATTCCATAAAGATAATTCTCGCCGACGTCATATCGTTCCTCTTTTAAAAAGCGGCCAATTTCATTGGTAACATCAATAATGTCTTGATCGATGATCTCGTTAAAACTTTTTTCAGTCCGGTCAAACTTAGCATTTTTATAAAACGACTTCAAATGCACGTTGATGTCAGTCATAATAAAATTATTGATTGCGGCATGGTCCAGCCCTTCATCTTGCAAAACTTGGGCTTTTTCACCGATCACTTCATAGAGATTATAAGGTAGTTCGTAATTATCCCTGTCTGCTGGTGCTCTCGTTGAATTATCCGGATGGACAATCATCGTTGGCTCTAAAAGCTTCGTCAACCGACTTTGTTCTTCCCGATTAGATGCCAAACGCGGCAGGCCATCTTTGATATTTGTCGGCATACTGTCAAAATCAAGTTTAATTTCAGACTCATTATTTATGCTTCCTAAAAATCCTTGTGCACAAACCAGCTGAATGTTTGATTTAAGTTGTCCAACATTGCCATAAGTAACACTGCCGATCAGTGCCTGAACAACATCTTCATTTAATCTAATATTGCGCTGGATCCGGTTGGCCTCGATCGTTAAGAGTCGTTTGAGCATCGCTACTCTTTCTCGCATTGTCCGTTCCTTGAAGGCTGGCATTTGAATCATGATCGGGATCCGTCTGACAAATGTTTGCAATAAGGAACTTTCTGGATCTTCAGTCGTGGCACAAACCAAACGGACGTCAGCATGATGAGTTTTACCCGATTCGCCCAGCTTACTATATGTCCCATGATCCATGAAATAAAAGATCATTTCTTGTCCCTCAGGTGGTAGGCGATGAACTTCATCCAAAAATAGCATGCCGCCGTCTGACTGTTGGATCAGTCCATCTTTTTCTTCATTTGCACCGGTAAATGCACCTTTAGTATATCCAAACAGTTGCGACATCAATAGCTGTGGATTATGAGCATAATCTGCGCAATTAAAAACCGTCATATCTTCATGGGATAACACATCTTTTTCCCAGGCAAACTGGTACATTGCGTTAGCAAAATAAGTTTTTCCAGAACCGGTCGGTCCTGTGATCAGCACGTTTAATCCATGTGGCGGGTATAAGATCGCGGCTTTTGCCTGTTCAACCTGATTTTTCAAACTGTCCTTACGTCCGATCATAGTTTCAAAAAAGTCAGTCTCGGAAGAACCTGAGTTATCCTGAGATCTTGCTTCCTCAGCTATCTGCTGCTTTTTTTTATTACTTTTATCAGCACTTACCTTATTTTTATTAACCTGTTTCTTAGTGGTATCATCTTCTACGACCAAAAAATAACGAACTGGGCGTCCGTTTGATTTTTTTAAAATATCCTCGCGTACTAATGTATTTAATTCCTTGCTAACATTAGAACGTACCAAGCCCAAAGCTTCAGAAATAGCGAGAGTTGTCATCCCTTCCGAGGCAGCTTCGTCTTGGCTCTTCAAATAAGCTAAAATTTTTTCACGGCGTGTCATATTCTTCCTCATTTCTTGATCATACATAGTGCCAAAATTACTGTATCAATTATAACACACTAACACAGAAAGCACTTACTACTTAAACATAATTATTTAGACTGCACTAATTATGCGAAAAGCGCTGATTTTTGGTAAACTACTAGTTAAAGTAATAACCTTTCAGCTAACAATTGCACAAAAGAGGAATAATATGGAATATTTAGACTATGCCCTACAAGATTCATGGAAATCATACTCAAACTTCGAATCACCGATCAACATTGAATTGTCTAGCGTAGAAAACAAAACTTTGCAGCAGCAAACCTTAACTTTTATCTTTAACGCTAGCGACCAAATCATTAAAAAAAGACAGCCGAATGGAGATCAATTTTTAGCTGCCGGAGAATTACTAGTTGGCAAGGATAAATATCAACTCCAACGACTACACTTTCATGATGGAAGCGAGCATACTTTAAATGGTCAGCAGTTTGCCGGGGAGATTCACCTCGTGTATCAAGGCAAAAATAATGCTAACTTAGTTCTGGCAATTTTATGCCAAGTCGATAAAAATTCAATTGAGAACTTACCCTTATCAAAAATCTACCAAGAACAAGTTTCCGTTAGCGAATTAGAGCAAGTACTGCCGAATGATCTATCACATGTTACATATGTGGGTTCACTAACTACTCCTCCTTTAATGGCGGATGTCACTTGGATAGTTTTGACACAGCCTCATTTTATTTCTGCTGCATCAAAAGCTGCCCTTCATGATGATTATCCAAATAATCATCGTAAGATTCAGCCTCTTAATGGAAGAAAACTGACTTATTACAAAAATTCTTCCTTACTCGCAGATAACCGGCAGCTTTGAAAATTTTTTTAGTTTGGCAGATTGCAAGAAATAACTTGAACGA
>NZ_AZFI01000096.1 GCF_001435755.1 Ligilactobacillus acidipiscis DSM 15836
TAGTGTTGCACTTAACTTGACAATTGAGGCACTTGAATTTAACTACTTAACAATTATAATGATGTTTGGTATTATATTACAATATTTCAGCATCGATTTTCATGAAAATATAAGTCATTTTTTCTTTTTGTGAAAAGTGTGTTGGGGTTTATGTTAAACTAAGTTAAGTAGAATACAGCGTAAAAAGAGGAATGAACAAAATAATGAAAATTCTTGCAATTGACACTTCCAATCGTCCGTTAAGTGTGGCACTTTTAGAAGATCAAACTTTACTAGCAGAAAACACTACCACTGTCAGCAAAAATCACAGTGTTACTCTGATGCCGGCAATCGAGGAGATTTTTAAACAGAGTCAGTTAAAGCCAGAAGAAATCGACCGTGTTGTGGTTGCTCAAGGACCAGGTTCTTATACGGGTTTACGGATCGGCGTAACTACTGCTAAGACTTTAGCATATAGTTTAAATAAAGAGTTAGTTGGTGTTTCAAGCCTTGCCGTCTTAGCTAAGGGAGTCCAGGCTGATGCTAAGACATTGCTTGTGCCGGTGTTTGATGCACGGAGGGATAATGTTTTTGCTGGAGGCTATATGTGGGATGATGGCCAATTAAAAAATGTTTTGCCAGATCAACACATCTCTTTTTCAAAGTTATGTAAACAGATAATGGGAAAAGAAGTCTGCTTTATAGGAGCTGACGTAGCAAAATTTGCCAATCAATTGAAAGAATTGATGGCTGGTCAAGACTACCGGATCGCTCCAGCGGAATCAGCAGTCCCTCGTGCCTTTAATTTAGGAACGTTAGGCCTTTTAAAAGAAGCGGAGAATGTAAATGATTTTGTACCTCGCTATTTGCGAATAACACAAGCTGAATCGCAATGGTTAAAAAGAAATCCGCAAGAAGGGAAAAAGCATGGCCCATACGTTAAAAAATATTAAAGAACGATTAGCTAATAAGATAAAAGTGATTTTTCAAGACAAGTCACTTGATTTTGACAATAAAGATATTGTGATCAATGGAGTTGATTATTTTTTGTGCCGAAATGTGATCTCGACTATTCCTGAAATGGTAGCAGTCGAGCAACGGTCACAATCAGAAGAAGATATCTGGAACTATAATACCTTTCAGCTCTGCATGCGGGATCAAAAGAAAGCTTTGTATTTTGGCTTACGTCAAGATGACCAATTGATCGGTTTTATTGGATGTCGGGTCAATGCATCGATGACTCGGATGCGCATTATGAGATTGTCTGTTTTACCGTATCCCGATAGAGAAAAAGTCGCTGTTACTTTGGTTAATACTTTGTTTGACAAGGCGGCAGAAACTGGGGTTCGTTCCGTTTTTGTACAAGTGCGGACCGGCCAAGAAAGATTGGGTGAATTTTATCGTAATATCGGTTTTAAAAAGGCTGAAACAGCGAAGAATAGTGAGCTCAACAATGAAGTTATCGAGTATCAATTTTTAGTTAGCGAGAAATAAGGAAAAGATAAAAAATGAATGAAAAAAAAGATACAATAATTTTAGCGTTTGAATCGAGTTGTGATGAAACAAGCGTCGCACTTGTAAGAAACGGGGCACAGGTTTTAGCTCAATCGACTGCTACTCAGATTCAGAGTCACCAACGCTTTGGAGGCGTTGTTCCTGAAGTTGCCAGCAGGCACCATATTGAGCAGATCATTGGCTGTTTGGATGATGTATTTCAACAAACTGGACTTGGTTATACAGACCTCGCCGCGGTTGCAGTTACTTACGGTCCTGGATTGGTAGGTGCTCTTTTGGTTGGAGTTTCAGCAGTAAAAGCTGTGGCGTTTGCACATAATTTGCCCTTGGTACCCGTAAACCATATGGCAGGCCACATTTATGCTGCGCGTTATACAGCTCCGATCGAATTTCCTGCAATGGCTTTGTTGGTTTCTGGAGGGCATACGGAACTGGTTTATATGCCTCAGGAAAATGATTATCAAATTATTGGTGAAACGCGCGATGATGCGTGTGGTGAAGCTTTCGACAAGATCGGACGAGTGCTTGGGATCAATTACCCGGCTGGTAAAGAAATCGACGAATTGGCTCATCAGGGGAAAGATACATTTAACTTTCCACGAGCAATGGAAAAAGAAGATAACTATGATTTTAGTTTTAGTGGTCTTAAAAGCGCATTTATTAATACGGTTCATCATGCAGATCAAATTGGCACAAAGCTTTCACATGCCGATTTGGCGGCTAGTTTTGAACAGAGTGTAGTTGATGTTTTGGCAGAAAAAACAGTGCGGGCACTGCACAACTTTCCAGTCAAACAGCTGATCTTAGCGGGTGGAGTCGCAGCTAACAGTGGTTTACGTACACGTCTAGAAAAAGAATGTGCTCAAATTCAAGGAGTGGACTTGTTAGAGGCCCCTCTTAAATACTGTGGTGATAATGCAGCCATGATCGGTGCGGCTGGTTATGTTGGCTTCAAGCATGGAAATAGAGCTGGCATGACACTAAACGCTGAGCCGGGTCTTGAATTTCCGTGGCTCTCAGTTTAAATTACAGCTTACTCAGTGAAAAAGTGTAAATAAAAACAGCGGATAACTATTCGAATTACGAGTAGATGTCTGCTGTTTTTTTGATTTATGAAGAGGAATCGCAAATTATGCCATAAACTCTTCTAATTCAACCGAGCTTTGTTCCCATTGTTCTTCAGTTGCGTTGAGCTCTTGACTCACTGACGTAAGTTTTTGCTGTAATTTTTGCATTTTAGTCAGGTCATTGAAGATATCCGGTTGAGACATTTTGTTTTCTATCCTAGTTTTTTCTTGGTCTAAGTTATCAACTTTTTCTTCTAATTGTGCAACTTCACGTTTTAATTTGCGTTGCTGTTTTTCCTTGGCTTTACTTTGCGTGTAGCTACTCTTAGCAGATGAAGTATTTGGGGAAGCTGGTTGTTTTTCGTCCTCAGCTTCCTGAGCTTTTTGTTCTGCAATTAACCGTTGCTCCTCTTTTTTCTCAATATAGTAATCATAGTCACCCAAATATAAGGTACTGCCTGATGGAGAGATTTCAATGATCTCATCAGCAGTTTGGTTGATAAAGTAACGGTCATGAGAAACAAAGAGAACTGTTCCAGTAAAGTCTTGGAGCGCTTTTTCTAGGACTTCTTTACTGTTGATATCCAAGTGGTTAGTCGGTTCATCTAAAATCAAGAGGTTATCATGTTGCATCGCCAATTTAGTTAAAAGTAGCCGCGCCTTCTCACCACCAGACAAGTTATGCACGATTTTTTTTACATCGTCGCCCTTGAATAAAAAGCTGCCTAAAAGGGAACGAATATCTTTTTCTGGTGTAGTAGGATGCTCATCCCAAATTTCGTTGAGAACAGTTTTTTGGGGATGGAGTCCTTGTTGCTCTTGATCATAATATCCGTATTGAACGTTAGCACCGAATTTGGATGATCCAGAGATAAAAGGGATCTGCCCGATAACACTTTCCAATAAAGTCGACTTACCGATCCCATTTTGACCGACAACAGCTAAAACTTTGTTTTTACGCAATTCAAAATTAACTGGCCCAGAGATAGTTTGTTCATCATGGCCGATATATCCATCTGAAACTGTTAGGACAACTGAGCCGCTTTTGGAGGATGGTGTGAAAGAAAAATGCGGTCCTTTTTCGTCACCTTCCGGTCGCTGAATACGGTCCATTTTATCTAATTGCTTTTGCCGACTTTGAGCTCGTTTACTTGTCGTTGCTCGGACTAAGTTTTTGTTGACAAAATCTTGTAATTTATCAATCTTTACTTGCTGTTTTTCATATTCTTTCCAAGCTTGTTTTTGATCTTCTTTTTTTTGCTTCACAAATGAAGTGTAATTTCCTGGGTATGTTTTGGCACGCTTGTGACTAATGTCGCAGACTTCCGTGATGATTTTGTCAAGAAAATAGCGATCATGGGAAACAAGTAACAAAGCTCCTGGATAACTTTGGAGGTAACTTTCCAACCATTGCAAGGTCTCAATATCCAAATGGTTAGTCGGTTCGTCTAAAATCAGCAGATCTCTTTTTTCAAGGAGCAATCTGGCAAGCGCGAGGCGTGTCTTTTGACCACCTGATAATGAAGAGATCTTTTTATTAAAATCTTCTTCCTGAAAATTAAAGCCATGAAGCACGGAACGAATCTCTGCTTGATAACCGTAACCGTTTTGTGCAGAAAAATCATGCATCAATTGGTCATATTGTTTTAGCAGTGAGTGATATGAAGTTGATTCGTGATCCTGACTTGAGACGATTTTATTTTCAAGCTCATGGATCTGCTGTTCCATTTTAATCAAGCCTGCGAAGACTTTTAACATTTCATTATAAATAGTGTCTTCAGATTCTAAACCGGTATCTTGAGCTAAATAACCGATCGTTAGTCCCTTACGACTAACAATTTGTCCTTCGTCAGGTTCATTTTCACCGATGATCATTTTGATCAAGGTAGATTTACCAGCTCCATTTGGTCCGACAAGAGCGATCCGTGAATTGTCTTGGATATTCAAATTTACATTTTGAAAAAGTGGATCTCCAGCAAAAATACGAGCTGCCTGTTGGACTTGTAATAAAAGCATAAAAATTTCACCTGCCTAATTTTTTAGTCTACTAAACTATTTTAGCATATCCTGCAATACATCGCCTTAAATTTAAATTTTTTCAATTAAGTTGTGAACTAATGAACTTTTTATTTGATTGTGAATTTTACTATGGTAAAATGATTTGAGTGAGCATTTGTGAAAGGGGCTTAAAAATGGTGAATGCAAAAATACCTAGAGCAACGGCTAAAAGGTTGCCGATTTACTATCGCTATTTAGGTATCTTATTTAATTCAGGTAAGAAAAGAATTTCTTCAACTGAATTAGCGGAAGCAGTTAAAGTTGATTCTGCAACGATTAGACGTGATTTTTCTTATTTTGGTGCATTGGGTAAACGGGGATACGGGTATGACGTTAAAAGTCTGCTGGATTTCTTTAAAAAGACATTGAATCAAGATAAGCTGACTAACGTTGGTTTGATCGGGGTAGGTAATTTAGGACATGCATTGTTGAATTATAACTTCCATGGCAGTAACAATGTACGGATCAGTGCCGCTTTTGATATTGATGAGAGGATCACTGGAACTATTCAGAGTGGTGTACCGATTTATCCTATGAGTCAAATGAAGGAGCAATTAGTTGAACAGCAAATTGAAGTTGTGATATTGACTGTTCCATCTCCAGTTGCACAGCGCGTTACTGACGAACTTGTGTCTGCCGGTGTTAAGGGTATCCTGAACTTTACACCTTTGCGTGTGACTGTTCAAGACGGAGTTCGCATTCAAAACGTTGATTTGACTAACGAATTACAAACTTTGATCTATTTTTTAAATCATGTTGATCAACAGGATGGATAAGTGAGACTATTTATGGTTGAACTAATTGATAAAAAATCGTAGGAATTTACTGATCTTGGTAAACTCCTACGATTTTTTAGTTAAGTAACAAGACTAGCAAGTTCATCAAAATATGAGTCGCCATAGAGCCTTGGATCTTACCAGTTCTTTCATAGACTAAACAAAATATTAAACCGATGGCTGTATACGTTAAAAAGTGACCGTCTCCATGTCCTAGTGCGAAAAGAAGGCTGGAAAAAAGAGCTGTCTGCCACGGTTTGAACCAATAACTAAAATTGCCGAATAATACTTTACGGTAAATTAATTCTTCGATAATTGGTTCGGTGAACACAATAACTAGCAGATAATACGGGTATTTACCGGCAACCGCCATTAATTGACTGGTGTTTTCAGAAATAACAGGTTGTTGCAAAAACGCAGTTTCAAACCACAGCAAAACTCGCTGTACGGTCAAAACGATGATCACACCGCCAAGCATCCATAAAAGTGACTGCCAAATAACTGCTTTCTTTTCTTCTAATTTGTTTTTGTATTTAAAGTGGAGTGTCAGCCAAATCAAACTAATTGCTCCCAAAAGATTTAGAATAGTCTGAACTGGATACAAAAGATCATTATTGTGGATAAATTGAAAAGCTATTTGCTGAAGCAGGATCAAAATAAAATACCCCAGCAATAGACTTAATGAATTGGATTTTAGTTTCAATTATAGGTCTCCTTTTTGATGCTTCAGTCATTATAGCATAATCTTTTTGGCAAATTAGCACTCGAAGCAAGAGAGTGACAAAAAGTACTTGCATTTTAAAAATAAAGTGTTTATTATAATAACTGTAATTTAATCAGCACTTGGATGTGCTGAGTGCTAAAAATATATTGGAGGGATCTAGAGTGCTGAAACCATTAGGAGACAGAGTTATTCTTGAAGTTCAAGAAGAAGAAGAACAAACAGTTGGTGGGATCGTTTTAGCAAGCAATGCTAAAGAGAAGCCGCAAACTGGTAAAGTCGTTGCTGTGGGCGCTGGTCGTGTTCTTGACAACGGCGAAAAGAGTGTACCAGAAGTAAAGGCTGGGGACTCAGTGATCTATGATAAATATGCAGGAACTGAAGTAACATATGAAGGCAGCAAGTATTTAGTAGTCCGTGCCAACGATATTGTTGCTGTGATCGACTAGACTTTTAGTTAACGCGTAGAACTCTAATTTTTTGATGAGGTGAAATTAATGGCTAAAGAAATTAAATTTTCAGAAGACGCACGAGCAAAAATGCTTGCTGGTGTAGATAAATTAGCAAATACAGTAAAATCAACTATTGGACCAAAAGGCCGGAATGTAGTTTTGGAACAAACATACGGTTCTCCAACTATCACTAATGATGGTGTTACGATTGCTAAAGACATCGAATTAGAGGATCATTTCGAAAACATGGGAGCTAAACTTGTTTCGGAAGTTGCATCCAAGACAAATGATATTGCTGGTGACGGGACTACAACAGCTACCGTCTTGGCTCAAGCAATCGTTACAGAAGGTATGAAGAATGTGACAGCTGGTGCCAACCCTGTTGGGATCAGAACCGGTATCGATAAAGCTACTAAGACTGCTGTTGAAGCTTTGCATGAAATGTCTCATGATGTTTCTTCCAAGAGTGACATCAGCCAAATCGCCGCCGTTTCATCTGCAAGTGAAGAAACCGGTAATTTGATTGCTGAAGCTATGGAAAAAGTTGGTAATGACGGTGTTATTACTATTGAAGAATCAAAGGGTATCGAAACTTCCTTAGATGTTGTTGAAGGTATGCAATTTGATCGCGGCTATCTTTCACAATATATGGTAACTGACGAAGATAAGATGGAAGCTAATTTGGACAATCCATACATTTTGATCACTGACAAGAAGATCTCAAATATTCAAGACATCTTGCCATTGTTACAAAATATCGTACAACAAGGCCGTCCATTGTTGATCATTGCTGATGACATCGAAGGTGAAGCATTGCCGACATTGGTTTTGAACAAGATCCGCGGAACATTTAACGTAGTTGCTGTTAAGGCTCCTGGTTTTGGTGACCGACGTAAAGAAATGTTGCAAGATATTGCTGTTTTAACTGGTGGTACAGTTATTACTGAAGATTTAGGCTTACAGCTTAAAGATACTACTATCGACCAATTAGGTACTGCAGGCAAAGTCACTGTAGATAAGGAAAATACAACTATTGTTGAAGGCTCTGGCGATAAAGATCAGATCGCAGAACGTGTTGCACAAATCAAAAAACAGATCTGTGAAACAACATCTGACTTTGACCGTGAAAAATTACAAGAACGTTTGGCTAAGTTGTCTGGCGGTGTTGCTGTAGTTAAAGTCGGTGCCGCAACAGAAACTGAATTGAAAGAACGTAAATACCGGATCGAAGATGCTTTGAACTCAACGCGTGCCGCTGTTGAAGAAGGCTTTGTACCTGGTGGTGGTACTGCTTTGGTCAACGTTATTGATAAAGTTGCCGCTTTAAAGGAATCCGGCGATGTTCAGACTGGTATCAACATTGTCAAGCGCGCCTTGGAAGAACCAGTTCGTCAAATCGCATTTAACGCTGGTTTAGAAGGTTCTGTCATTGTAGAAAAATTGAAGAGTGAAAAGCCTGGTATCGGATTCAATGCTACTACAGGCGAATGGCAAGACATGATCAAAGCCGGGATCGTTGACCCAACTAAGGTCACTCGTTCTGCTTTGCAAAATGCCGCTTCCGTTGCTGCTTTACTTTTAACTACTGAAGCAGTTGTTGCTGATAAGCCAGAAGCAAAAGATGATTCTGCTGCCGCACCACAACCAGGTGCCGGTATGGGCGGAATGATGTAAATCATTAAAAATTATTTTAAAGCTGAGGAATTTTTTCCTTGGCTTTTTTTAATGAAAAAATCCCTCAGATCCTTTCATGAAGCGGTTTTTGATATTTTATTAAATTGATCCTGAATTATTCATACTTTTCGTTG
>NZ_AZFI01000097.1 GCF_001435755.1 Ligilactobacillus acidipiscis DSM 15836
GTTGAATGTTACGAACTAGCACCACGCGTTTTAAAATATATTTACCGCAACACTCTGCTTTGTCATTGTTTGTGCCACAGCATTTTATTTAAATGTCACTTTAAACGTGTCTTAAGGTATAATTAAAACTAAATTGAATTACGAGGAGATCCGCTGATGAAAAAAGTAGACCATGAACAACCACAAGCTCCACGCTTTACAGAATTTTTGACTAAACAGTTTGATATTTTCCAACAAAAACAACAAGTTTTTATTGAATATCTTAATGTTCCGCAACCGTTGAGTGCCTGCATTCAAGAGATCGCTCATGCTGCGGGAATGTTTGCCGCTATGGACTTGCTGGCTAAGGCGCAAGACCGGATCGATACTAATGGGACTTTTACATTAAATGATGAAGATACTCATGAGATCGATCTTTTGCATGATCGGTTATTAGATTTTATTTCTAAACAGGTTTTTGCAAATTTTGATGAACGTTTGATCGATCTGTGGCCAGATGAATATGGTGATTTGATCGAAGATGGATATAATGGTGGGCTTGAAGCAATTTTGAATCAAGGATAGTCTGGCTGATACAGGCAGACTTTAAGAGCAGTGATGCTCTTTTTATGATAAAATTAAACGAACTAACGTTTGAAAAAAGGACTGGAGGAAACGAAATGCGTTTTTTACATACAGCAGATTGGCATATTGGTAAGAAACTACACGGTTTTGACTTGCTTGCCGAACAAAAAGACGCTTTTTGCCAAATTAAGCAAATTGCTGCCGCACAAAACGTCGATGCGATCGTGATCGCAGGTGATCTGTATGATCGAGCAGTTGCGAGTGAAGATTCTGTCGCTGTACTAAATAAGATGCTCAAAGAGTTGAATTTAGAGGAAAAGTATCCCTTATTGGCGATCAGCGGTAATCACGACTCGGCGATCCGTTTAGAAACAGGCAGTGAGTGGTATACGGCTACAGAATTTTACCTCAAGACCAAATTTTCTGATGCCTTTGAGCCGGTCACATTGAATGATACACAATTTTTTATGCTGCCTTATTTTCAACCACAGATGGCGCGCAATTATTTTCAAGATGAGTCGCTTAAAAATTTGCCGGAGATCATGGAAAAAGTCGCAGCAGCAATGGTTCAAGAGTTTGATCCGACGAAAAAACATGTTCTGATCGCGCATTTTTTTGCTGCAGGCAGTTCACATACAGATTCAGAAACGATGTTAGAGGTTGGCGGCTTGAACCCAGTCCCGGTCGATCTTTTAGAGGAGTTTGACTATGTTGCTTTAGGACATTTGCACGACAAAAATGCTCTGAAGCACCCTTTTATCCATTATGCAGGTTCGCCTGTTAAATTCTCAATTAGTGAAGCAGAAACACAAAAGGGTGTGTGGATCGTTGATACTGACCCCTATCAGGCGAAGTGGATCCCGTTAAAGCCTCTGAATGATATTCATGTTTTGGAAAATTCTTTTGCTGAATTAACAGACCCTAAACTTTACCGTGCGATCCCCGCAGATGATTACGTCGCGGTGCGTTTAACAGACCGGGCAGTGATCGATGATATCATGAATAAATTACGACATTATTATCCACGGATAATTAGTTTGTCACGGGTAAATGGGCGGGAGAGCCTGATAGCTGATGAAAATAATGGCGGTCAGGTCAATTTAGATCCACTCGAGTTGTTTGAGAGTTTTTTTGAAAAAATGACCGATGAAAAGCCGACCCAGCTGCAAGAGCAGATCGTGCAGGAAAGTTTTGAAGAACTGCAGAAAGGGGATACTTATGAAACCAATTAAACTCCGTATGCAAAACTTTGGGCCGTATGTGGATGAGACCGTTGATTTTGGCGATTTTTTCGATGCGCCGGTTTTTTTGATCAGTGGGAAAACAGGAACAGGCAAAACAACGATTTTTGATGCCATGTGTTTTGCCTTGTTTGGGCGCACGTCCGGCGGTGAACGTGATGCCGAAGAAATGAGATCTGATTTTGCGAGTGATCAAGAACTGACCGAAGTTAGCTTTATATTCGAAGATCATAAAAAAAGTTATCAGATCACTCGTTCACCCAAGCAAACAGTTGCCTCTAAACGGGGTAATGGTCAGACTGTTCGGGCTGCTAAAGTTTCTTTGATCTATAAAGATCCGACTGGTGAAAAACGGGAGATCGACAAGATCAATCAAGCTAATAAGTTTATCAATAATTTATTGAACCTTACTGCAGAACAGTTTTCGCAGATCGTGTTACTGCCACAAGGTCAATTTCGGAATTTTTTAGCAGCTGACAGTAATGATAAAGAAACCGTGTTGCGGGAATTATTCGGCACGGAATTTTATCAGCGCTTTGTGGATAACATCAAGGATCGGACCAAAGAAAGAAGAAACGCTGCCAAACAGCAGCTTGCTTACTTGCATGACCTGCAAAAGGGAGCTAATTTTGATGAGCCGGAAAAAGTGGATCCAGAACAACCAGTATTAGATTGGTTAGATTTATTGGCTGCACAGCTCAAGTTACAAAACGAACAGCTCAACAAATACAAGGCCGAAAATGATGTTAACGAGCAAAAGAAAACACAACTGGATCGTTTGTATCAAGCACAGCAGAGTTTGTTAGCTGATCAACAGAAACTGGTTCAATACCAGCAAGAAGCCAAAAAACTTCAGGAAAAAGAAGCAGAGATCACAAAGTTAAAGAAACATGTCCAAGATTTGGAATGGGCTGACCAACAGCAGGGGACTTTGAAAGACCTGACCGATTCTGCTGCTCAACAAACCAAGTTGAAGGCTGAACAAGAAAACGGAAAACAGCGGCAAGGTGAATTAAAAAGTGCCCTGGCAGAAATTGAACAAAAACAATCTAAGATCAAGGCTAATGAGCCGCAAATTCTTGCATTTCAGGGTAAGGTTGAAAGGCTAAAAGATAAAGTCGACTTGTATCAAGAGGTAGAAAGACTCCATCAGCAGCAAAGACGTATTGCGACCCAAGTTAAGCTTGCGCAAGAAAAAGTCGCAGATGCCCAAAAAGAGCTGACTGAAAGCAAGCAAAAACAACAAGAACTAACGAAAAAACTGGAGACTTATGCTGACTTACACCAGCAAGCACTTCAACTACAAGAACAAAAACAACGAGTTCATAATTTCGAACAACATTTACAAGAGCTGCAACAGTCTATTTATAAAAAAGAACAGACTAAACAGCAGATCGCGGACTTAAAAAAAGAACTCACTGAGTTACGGTTGGCGGCCAAGGCTGCCCAGGACAAATATAATGAGATGGATTCTCAATATGCAGCAGATCAAATAGTGCTCTTGGCGGCTCGGTTAAAACCGGGCACACCTTGTCCTTTGTGCGGGTCGACTGAACATCCGCATCCGGCTGCAAATGTTGCAGTTGCAAAACCTGTGACAAAACAACAGGTCCAAACGGCACAAAAAGAGGTCCAACAAGCTGCTGCAGCTGTTAATACTAAGTGGGGGACTCTTGAAGCCCGCAGTAATTATGTGGACCAACAAAGTAAAGAAATTCAAACACAACAAGAAAAATTAGCTGATAATTTGTCATTAGCGGCTGATTCAAGTTTGGATAAAGTGGTTCAAGCGATAGAAGAAAAGCGTAAGCAGTTAGATCAAGACGGTCAAAAACAAGAAAAACGCCAGGCCGAAAATGACGCGATAACAGCGCAACTGGCTTCATTGCAAGTAGAGCAGCCGCAAATAGAGACTAAAGGCAAAGCTGCTGCTGAAAAATACACTCAGTTACAGATCACTAAGGAAAAACTGCAAACTGAGTGTGAGCAAAAACAGGCGCAACTCCCGCCAGAATATGCCTCCAGTCGGGAACTCAAATCGCAGTTGGATTCCTGGCAAGAAAAGATCAGTGCTCATCAGCACGAAAAAGAACAGGTGCAACAGCAGCTGTCTTCGTTAAATGAACAGTTGGCTGGAGTAGAGTCTGGGTTTAGAGAACGGGCAAAACAACAAGCTGAAGCAATTGAGAAACATGAAAATGCACGTCAAAAGCTGGTCCAAGCCTGTCTTGCCTATAATGAGCAGATGGATCTAAGGAAGCTCACAGCTTTAAACAGTGAATTAAGTACGCTAAGTCAGCTCAGAGATCAGATCCAAGGCTACCAGCAAGAAGTTACTATCAATCAAACTACACAAAAGCAGTTGAAACAGCGGATCGCAGGCCAACCGCAGCCGCAAATCGCTGAAACCAAAAAAGAAATTCAGCAGTTGCAAGTTAAGCAAGACGAGTTATTTCAAAAGCGGAGTTTGGTCAATCATCGGTTTAACCAAAACAAGGAAACGTATCAACATGTCAGTGAGATCTGGCAGCAATATCAAAATGAATTGGAACAAGATCAACAATGGGATCAATTGGCCGATGTTGTTTCTGGTAAAGGCAAGTTGAAATTAAATATTGAAAGATATGTCTTACAAAGCTACTTTAAGCAGGTCTTAGAGGTCGCTAACCAGCGTTTCGCTGAATTGACTGGCGGCCGCTATAGCTTTTGCTTGGATAAAAAGACCGGCAGTTATGCTTCAAATACCGGATTAGAGCTTGATATTTATGATGATAATGCCGGGAAGATCCGTTCAGTTCATACTTTATCCGGCGGTGAAAGTTTTATCGCGGCTTTATGTTTGGCTTTGGCTTTGGGCGAAGTTGTTTCTGCTCAGGCTGGCGGTGTGAGTGTAGAAGCACTATTCGTTGATGAAGGTTTTGGTTCGTTAGACACTGATAGTTTACAGGTTGCTTTGGACGCTTTGAGGGCGATCGAAGGTGAAAATCGCTTGATCGGGATCATTAGTCATGTTACTGAGCTGCGGACAGAGATCCCTGACCAATTGCATGTTTTGTCGGATAATGGCCGGTCAGTCATCAAATATGAACATGAATTTGAGCAGTGAGTTGAAGTGAAATTTTGTAGTATAAAAGGGATCAGTTATGGAGTATAAAACGCATTTAGTATCAACGGTGGTCGTAGGCTTGCCGGTTATGGCAAGTGGCGGACAAGTGGATGTATTGAATATGGGGATGCTGGTATTAGGAAGTTTACTTCCGGATATCGATCATCCGCAATCATTTTTAGGAAAAAGAAATAAAATCGCGAGCGGCCTGACCAATAAGGCATTTGGGCACCGCAAGGCCACTCATTCTTTGGCGGCTTTAGTGCTTGTTTATTGGTTAATGAGCGTGATTGCCGCGCACTATTTGACCAGTCGTGGGATCTATACTCCTTTTTGGCTAACGTTTGGTTATTTATGTCATTTATTAGAAGACAGTTTTTCACGGGATGGTGTTAATTGGTTGTGGCCTAAAAAAAGGAAGGCTATACACGGAGCTCACCAGGTGGTTTTTTATAAGACTGGCGGTTTAGGCGAGTATCTGGTTTTGGGTTTGATGATCTGTTTGCTGGTGATCGAGATCCGCTTGTTGTGGATCGGTCAACTCGACCGTTTGTTGGCTGGCAAGTATCTTACTAACTTGCAAACCTGGCTTTTTTCACTTGACCAGTTTTTACCTTTTATTAAGTGAGAACGTATTTGTTAAAATTTGACTGTGTTTTTTGATAGACTTTTCTTTTTAACTGGTGCTACAATAACAATGTAGTAGGAGTTTTATAAAAATTACAAATACGAAAAATTTTAACAATGAGAAGGGCGCGTAGTTTATGCTCAGAAACCAGGAAATGTTGGTCACTGCAGCTGAAAATCTCAAAGAACACGGTATCAAGAATACACCGCAACGTCAGGTGATTTTAGCTTATTTGATGACTTCGCATGAGCATCCGTCAATTGAAATGATATATGAGCATGTTCGTCAAAGCGGCTTTAGCGTCTGTTTGGCGACTGTTTATAACACGCTTGAATTATTACAAGCTAATAAATTGATCACTGAAGTTGCTCCGGATAATGATGGGCATATGCGCTATGATTATTTGGACAAGCCTCATTATCATGTGATCTGTGTTTCTTGTAATAAGATCGTTGATGTGTTTGATGATTCGTTTAAACAGTTGGAAAAGAAAGCGGCGGTTGAAACAGGTTATCAGATTTATAATAGTCAATATGAAGTTTATGGCCTTTGTCCGGCATGTCAAGCAAAGCAACAAGCAGCGCATGAGTAAAAGACTATTGACTTTTTAGACATGATAGCATAGGATAATTTTAATAATGCAATGAAGTAACGCAGTAGAGTCTTAGGCACTAGTCAAGAGAGCTGATGGTTGCTGGAAATCAGTCTATCCTAAGAACTTGAATTACATTATGGAGCAAGATTCGGTTGATCCCGTTACAGATAGTTAAGGTGACTGCAGCAGTGCAGTAATCTGGGTGGTAACGCGGAAATTTCGTCCCTGATGTCTTTGAGACATTGGGGGCTTTTTTTGTTTTCAAGAGCCGATGTGTTGATCACTTGGTTCAGCCGACCAAACTAAGGATGGCAATTTGACGTTTTTGGTTTGCAAACAATTGAGCCCATATAGTTAGTATTGATAGAAGCAGAGAGGATGGTAGAATATTGGAAAATATTATTGATGAATTAAGATGGCGTGGAGCTATCAATCAAGTCACAGATGAAGAAGGATTGTACAAACTAGTTAACGATAAGTCGGTTGGCTTATACTGTGGGACAGATCCTACTGGGGATAGTTTGCATATTGGTCATTTGATCCCTTTTATGATGCTTAAAAGATTCCAGATGGCCGGTCATCGTGCTCACATCATTATTGGCGGAGGAACAGGTTCGATCGGCGATCCGTCTGGGCGTAACTCAGAGCGGACTTTGCAATCGATGGAAACTGTTCACCATAACGAAGAAGCTTTGACTGCTCAAATGAAGAAATTGTTTGGTGCTGATAACATTACTGTCGTTAATAATTACGAGTGGTTATCTAAAATCGACTTACTAAGTTTTTTGCGTGATTACGGCAAACTGTTCAACATCAATACAATGCTCAATAAAGAAGTAGTTGCAACTCGTTTGGAAGCCGGGATCTCATTTACTGAGTTTACTTATCAAATCTTGCAGTCCGTTGATTTCCATCATTTGTGGAAAGAACATGATGTGCAGTTGCAGATCGGTGGTGCTGATCAGTGGGGTAATATTACGAGCGGGATCGATCTGATCCATAAAATGGAAGGACAAGAAGCCCAGGCATACGGTTTAACGATCCCACTAATGGTCAAAGCTGATGGAACTAAGTTTGGTAAAACGGCTGGCGGCGCAGTTTGGCTAGATCCAAAGAAGACGACTCCATACGAATTTTATCAGTTCTGGGTGAATCAAGATGATCGTGACGTAGTGAAATACTTGAAGTACTTTACTTTCTTGTCACGCGCAGAGATCGATGAGTTGGCTGAAAAGGTCAAGACTCAACCTGAAAAACGAGAAGCGCAACGTAGGTTAGCTGAAGAAGTAACAGAGTTTGTGCATGGCAAAGACGCTGTTGAACAAGCTGAACGTATTTCGCAGGCACTATTCTCAGGTGATGTTAAGGCTTTGACTGCTGATGATATTGAACAAGGCTTTAAAAATATGCCTTCAGTCGAATGTTCCAGTGAACCGACAAATATTATAGAATGGCTAGTGGATACCGGCATTGAGAAATCTAAACGGCAAGCACGTGAAGATGTCAATAACGGTGCGATCCGGATCAACGGAGATCGTATCAGAGATCTTGAACATGTGATCGATCCAGCGGCTATGTTTGATGGTCGTTTTGTTATAGCTAGACGTGGAAAGAAGCGTTATTTCTTAGCCAATGTTAAGTAAAAATTTAAGTAGATCCATTTGATCGAACTAGGGCTCTACTCTTACATAGTTTCTTTTGTTGCAATTTGTAATGAAGCTATGTAAGAGCAGGGCTCTTTTTGTGTTTCCATGGTGCTGATCGTGTTCTTTAAATTAAAACAGGTTGAGGGTACAGTCTTATGTGTTGAGGATAGTTAATTTGTTTTATGGTTGCCGGCAGTTGATCATTGTTATTAGTCGTAAATTTTTAAAAATTTTTTGCATTTTTTAAAGTCGAATTATAGGAAAAAACAAGGCTATTTCGACTTAAAACTTTATATTTTTTGAAATATTATAGTTTTAAGTTCGTGAATCGAAGAAATTTTGTTATTTTGAATAACTTTAATAAAAAAATGGCAGTTGACGTATTAAGAATTAGCTTGTATATTTATATATGCTGATTGATTAGTTATTAAGTTTCTGATTTTTCTTCACGTTCAGCAATATTCAATTAAATTTTTTTAAAATTATTGTTGACATTTTTGCTCAGCGTGG
>NZ_AZFI01000098.1 GCF_001435755.1 Ligilactobacillus acidipiscis DSM 15836
GACTTCCACCCACAAATACTTTACGCTAACCTTTTTTAATAAAATCAACTTATACTTCTAAAAGCCGCTTAAATACAACATAGAAAACTGGTTAGCCAAAAAGGCAAAACTCAGACTTAATAGCCCTTGTTTTGTCTTTTTAAATAGAACCGTTTCTAACAACGAAATTTTTACTATTCAGATTTTTTTAATGTAATCAGCCCACGTTCAAGATAACTTTGGATCCCTTGTTCAACAGTTTCTAGTGTTGTATATTTAGGCTCATAATTTAACAATTTCCGTGCGTTTTCAATACTATAACTGCCACTTCTAGCCAAATGATAATAGGAATGCTCAGACAATTCTTGATTATTAACTAATTTTACCCACTCGGGCCAAGCCAGAAAATCAATTTGTGGTTCTTGACCAAAAAATTGATAGCAAGCTTTAGCATAACCATATAGGGTCATAGATTCAGCCGCGACTGCATGAAAGCTTTCCCCTAAAGCTTGATTACGGTGCAAAATCGCCTTATAAAACATCTGTGCAACATCATCTGCATGAACGTGATGCATGCAAAGTTTCCATACCAAAATTTGGTAAGGTGATTTTTTCACCATTAGCAATTTTTTGAAAAACTCCAAGATCTGTATTACCAACTGGGTTAATAATAGTCCAGCCCGGCCCCGAGATTTGTCCTGGCATAATGATCGTGACCGGGAAACCATTTGTCCGATATTCATGTTTCAAAAATTGTTCGCTGGCAAATTTATTTTTACCATAATCGTCCAATGGCTCCTTGGCAGGATCATTAGGGTCTGCCGGCAAGGTTTTTGCTCTGCCATGCGCCCAAATCGACGAATAAAAAAGATAATGCGAAAGCTGAGTGTTTTTAAGCGCGGCCGTCATTTTTTGCGTATCTTCAAGTTTAAAATTAATTAAATCAACCACGACATCAGCGTTTAAGGCTGCAATCTTAGTTGCAAATTTTGGATCTTTTACTCGGTCTAAACTCATATGCTGAATTTTTTTCCAACCGCTATCTTGGGTATAAGGTTGATGTTTTCCCCGACTGACAGCAATCACTTCATTGTTATTTTTAACTAACTTCGGAACCAGATACGAGCCAATATGTCCATAAGCACCAATAACCACAATTTTCATACTAAGGGACCCCTTTCAAATGTTAGCGCTATCTACTTATTTAAGTATATCAAATAAATAACTTTAGAACCGCAATTATGTTAAATCAACAATGATTGTTTAGCACTAAACCTTACACCACAAGCTCTTCATTTTTAACGTAAAAAACAGGACAGCCTATAAACTACAGCTGCCCTGCTACTCCTTATGATCCGACCATTTCAACTCATGTGTTCATTTTTCCTGACTAAAATGTTTCACGTGAAACAATCTTTGCTATTTCCTATTTGATTTCAACTAGATTTGCACGATATAAGTTCGCCAAATCAGCAACCTGTTGTTCACTAGCAGTGAATGAGAATACCGTATGATGGCCACCACCAGCATGGATCCATTCTGTAGCACCTTGCTTCAAGCCAGCTTTTGGTGTCCATAATTGTTTAGCAACTGGCAAGTGTGGAGTTTCCTTTTCCGGTTTGTTGGCATCAACTGGGTAACTAATGATCTTGAAACCATCGCGAAAGTCAGCCATTGTAACATCAACAGCGTCGCCTTCTGAACCAGTAAATACCAAACGCGCAGGATCGTCTTTATCACCAATATCCAATGGATGGACCTCGACCCGCGGCTTTTCAGATGCGATCGAAGGATCAACTTCCAACATATGCGAACCAAGAATTGCTTCATGACCCTTGCGCAAATCAAGTGTATAGTCTTCCATAAGGGCTGTTTGCTTATTGTGTGTCATGATCTTGAAGACCCGTAACAAGGCTGCTGTCTTCCAGTCACCTTCACCAGCAAAACCATAACCGTCACGCATTAATAATTGAGCTGACAAACCTTGAAGTTCTTCGATATCATGCAGATCTTGAAAGTTAGTTGTAAATGCTGAATAACCGCCACGTTCAAAGAAACGTTTCATAGCGATATATTGTTTCAATTGATAACGAACTGCATGCTCATATTTTTCAGGATCATTATTACCTTGAACTAATTCATACTTAGACTTTAAGTCCTCGTATTCAGCATCGATTTCCTTTTCAGTAACTTTGTTGATCTCTTCTACCAGATCAGCAACTCGGTAATAGTCAACCGTCCAGCCAAGTTGAATCTGAGCTTGAACCTTGTCGCCTTCTGTAACCGCAACGTCGCGCATTGTATCACCAAAGCGAACAACTTTTAGGTTGAATGATTCGTTATAAGCAACTGCAACATCTTCCCAGTCTGCGATTTCTTTTTGAACTTCTTCATCGCCCCAATACCCATAGATGACTTTATTACGCTTGTCTAAACGAGCATTAATATAGCCATATTCACGGTCACCATGAGCACTTTGGTTTAAGTTCATGTAATCAAAGTCCATCGTGTCGTAAGGAATATTGTTAAGGTATTGTGTAGCTAAGTGCAGCAACGGCTTTTGCAATAACTTTGTTCCACGAATCCAATTCTTAGCTGGAGAAAATGTATGCATCCATGTGATCACACCAGCAACTTTGTCCTGATAATTAGCTTCCTTCATGAATTTTGTAATACCGTCTGCATCTGTCAGAACTTGCTTGAAGACAACTTTATATGGCAAGTTACCCTTTTCGTTCAAACCTTCAACAATTTTCTTAGCATCATCAGCCACACTCTTCAATGTGTCTTCACCATAAAGAGGTTGACTACCTGCAGCAAACCAAAACTCGTACTCTGGTACTGATAACATTAAAAACACTCCTTAGATTTTTTATTTGGGCTTCATGTCTTTGGGAGAAATCTGACCCCTTAAAAACATTTCGCCCGGTTTTTAAATTTGATACACATAATTTATTAACAAACAATTTTCAGCTGCTCACTTCCGCTTGGCATGTGATCGTGACTGCGCATTGTTTTGACCGTAGTAAGCATTTTTACCATGTTTTCTGTAATAATGCTTATCAAGTAAATACTGAGGAACAACGATCTGTTCGTGTCCTGCTAGTTGTAAGGCGTGATAATCCATTTCGGCAGCAACTTCAAGGACCTTAGCGTCATAGACGGCTTTATCTGGAGTAGCACCCCAAGTAAATGGCCCATGTTGGTTGACCAACACAGCTGGCACAGCCTCTTCATCGATTCCGCGTTCTTCAAACGTTCGAACGATCACTTTACCAGTGTTTTCCTCGTAAGCATCTTCAATTTCTTCTTTAGATAAGGGATCTGAAACTGGGACAGGCCCATAAAATGTATCCGCATGTGTAGTGTTTAATGCAGGAACATCAACTCCGGCAGAAGCAAACGCAACCGCCCAAGGAGAATGAGTATGCACGATCCCACCAATATTTGGAAACTTGTTATATAAAACTGTATGCGTGGGAGTATCACTTGATGGGTTTAACTTACCCTCAACAACATTCCCGTTTAAATCAACTACGACCATGTCGTCCGGTGTCAGCTTGTCATAATCAACTCCAGATGGCTTAATAACAAATAGCCCTTTATCACGATCAATTCCAGAAACATTACCCCAAGTGAAGGTAACTAAGTCTAACTTTGGAAGTTGCATATTAGCCTTATAAACTTCTTGTTTTAACTCTTCTAACATTCCATTCATCCTTTATTGTTGTTTTTCGACTGGATCTTCTAATATAGCGGCTTGATCTTCAACAAGAAGACCTGCTTGATAACGTTCAATATATTTCTCATAGCCATCAACACCCTCTTGTTCTGGGCTTAATGTCATTGTTTCTGAATCAGAGAAGACTTTCGTATCCAAGTAATCAGCCAATGACTCTTTAGCACCTGAAGCCACATACTGTGCTAGGACAGCCATAACCCAAGGACCACCAACGCTGGCATTTGTCATGACAGGGATCGGTAAGTTCAACGCATTAGATAATACTTGTTGCGCAACAACTGGTGTCTTAAACAAACCACCCTGTGCGATCATAACATCAGTTGAAACTCCTTCTTCATGGAGCAAAATATCCATTCCGATCTTAAGTGGAGCAAAAGCTGAGTACAATTGAGCTGTCATAAAGTTTGCTAAGTTAAAGTTACTATTTGGTGTCCTAACAAATAACGGTCGTCCTTCATCCGTTTTTGTCACAGGTTCACCTGAAAGATAACTGTAGTTGACTACGCCGCCTGCATCTGAGTCACCTTTAGTAGTATCCAAGAATAAGGTCGAATATAATTCGTCTGGTTTAAGATCAATCCCTAAACGTCTTGCAAACTCCTTAAAAATATCCGCCCAAGCGTTAATGTCAGAAGAACAATTGTTAATGTGGACCATCGCAACTGGCAAACCATCTGGTGTTTGCACGATATCAATATCACGATGTACTTTTTTCAATGGTTTATCTAAAACATTCATTGAAAATTCCGAAGTACCAACTGAAATGTTACCTGTCCGTTCTCTAACACTGTTAGTTGAGATCATACCAGTCCCAGCATCGCCTTCAGGTGGTGCCATGACGCTACCTGCTTGTAATTTGCCGCTCGGATCAAGTAACTTAGCACCTGCTTTTGTTAAGTTACCAGCATTTTGACCAGCTTCTAACACTGTTGGCAAGATGTCTTGTAACTTCCAAGGATATTGTTTGACCAACTCTAAATCCTCAAATTGAGACATTTTTTCTTGATCAAATTGTCCATCTTTACCAATTGGTAACATTCCTGAGGCATCACCGACGCCAACGTTTTTATTGCCGGATAATTGCCAGTGCACATATCCAGCTAATGTCGTAATAAAGTCTATATCCTTAACATGTTCTTCTTTTTGTAAAATCGCATGGTACAGATGAGCAATACTCCAACGTAATGGAATATTGAAATTAAACAACTTAGTTAGCTCTCCAGCAGCATCACCTGTGATCGTGTTTCTCCATGTTCTAAATGGAACCAATAGTTCATTATTTTTATTAAAAACCAAATAACCGTGCATCATCGCGCTAACACCGATCGAACCAATTTTTTCAACTTGAACGTGATACTTAGTCGAAACTTCAGCAGACATTTGCTGATAGCTTTGTTTGATCCCATCCCAAACTTCATCTAAGGAATAAGTCCAAATACCGTCCTTTAGACTGTTCTCCCATAAGAAACTGCCTGAAGCTACTGGTTCAAAATCTTTTGTTATTAAGACTGCTTTGATCTGTGTTGACCCAAGTTCGATCCCTAAGGCTGTGTTGCCGCCCTGGATCTCTTTGGCTATTTCAGCGATATTCATTCAACCTACCCCCTAGTCTTTATTTTTGCCATGGTTCATGCCAGCTTCTTCAATTTCTTCCAATGTATGTCCTTGTGTTTCAGGAACGCAGTAGTGAACGAATAAGACTCCTGCTAAACAAATCACACCGAAAATTGCAAAAACTGCTTCTTGTGCCATTGCGGCTGTCATAATTGGAAAGACCAAACCAACGGCCCATGAACCGACCCAGTTCATTGAGGAAGCTAAGCCGGAAGCACGCCCACGAACAGCAAGTGGGAACATCTCACCGACAATGATGACCCATGTTAACGGAGCCCAAGTAAACGAATAAAAGGCAACGTAAATACATAAGAAAACAACGATCGTGATCGGATTCATGTTAGCGATCATCAGGTTCAACAATGATGGCAAAATAAATGATAATCCCATCACAGTACCGCCAAGCATCAACAAAGTACGCCGTTTGAACTTTTCTGCGATCACAATATACAGCAATGAACCTAAAACTAAGATCACACCTTGGATAACAGGCCATAACAGCGCGGAACTGGCCGAATTTCCGGTAGCTTTTGCAACGATCAAAGGTATATAGTAAAAAATTGCATTTGCGCCTTAAAATTGCTGAAACGTAGCAACACCAACACCGGCGATAACCAGATAACGATATTTGCCACTAAACAATGTTGCCCAAGAAGTTTTTTCTGCTACTTTAGTTTCTTTTGTAGAAGCAACTTCAATTCCTTTTATTTCTGCTTCGATCTCACTATCGTCCTTGCGGATATATGACAAAACCTGACGCGCTTCATCCGGTTGACCGTTTTTGATCAAGAAACGCGGTGATTCTGGCAACTTTAAAACACCTAGAAATAAAATGACGGCTGGGATGGCAGCACACCCAAGCATGACTCGCCAACCCCAAGCTTCAGGCAAGCCTTTTAACAAGAAATCCATAATGTATGATAAAAGCATTCCCGAAGTGATCATTGTCTGATTCAACCCGGAGAGACTGCCTCGCGCATTGGCTGGCGCCATCTCCGACATATAGGCAGGTACTAAAGCCGACGCAGCCCCAACAGCTAAGCCCAACAGAATTCGGATAATGATCAAGTACAGTGCTCCGTTATTCGGCGAAACCATTGAAAGCAGCGAAAATATAGCAAAAATCACAGCCGAAACCAAAATCATCTTTTTCCGACCAAATTTATCAGAAAGCTGACCAGCAACCGAACCACCGAAAATTGCACCAAACATAACTGCCGATGTGATCCAGCCAATCACTGACGCATTAGTTAAAGACCAGTCATTCTTCAGAAAAGGCAAAGCCCCTGTCATGACCCCAATATCATAACCAAACAAAATTCCACCAAAAGAACCAAAAAAATAAATATACTTACTCGAAATTTTCTTTTCTTGAGCCACGGAATTCTCCTCCTTAAATATCGAACTAATGATTTAGGAACGCTTTCAAAGAATTACGTGCGCTCCATGTAAACGTTTCTAATCATAAGTATTTTATACGAACGATTCACCCCTTTTTAAAATTCATGCGAATAAATTTGTGAAACAAAATCAATGTAAACCCTTTAATTTCAAGTGTCGTTTTTTTGTGAAACAATTATTTATTTTTTGCAGAATTAATCTTAACTAATCATTCGAAATTTGTTTTAGGCTAAAAGCAAATGTCCCAACTCGTTACAAAACTACTTTTAACAAAGACGTTGGCTTATGTTATCCTAAATACGTAGCGTAAAATTGTTGTGAACAATTTTATTTATGTAAATTTATTCAAATGAATTATGGGGTTAAATGAAATGAAAAGCGACTTTATTAAGGTCAAAGAAAAACTAAAGAACCAAATCACTTTTGGGTCTTATCAGATGAATGATAAACTGCCCACGGAAACTGAACTAATGGCAGATTTCAATGTTTCACGCTATGCAGTAAGAAAGGCTTTGACAGAACTGCAAAATGAACATTTTATTTATAAAGTTCAGGGGAGCGGAATGTATGTTGAAGAGTGGAATAAAAAATGGAACCTAAATACAGAAAGTAAAACGATCGGCTTGATCTGTACGCATATTGCTGACTATATTTTTCCTAAAGTCATCTCTCAGATCGATGCAGTTATCGGAACAGAAAACTATTCCCTTTTGCTTGCAAACACACATAATGATCCAGAAAAAGAGCGCCTAAGTTTGATCAAAATGCTCGATTCTCAGGTCGCAGGTTTAATAATCGAACCTAGTGAAAGTGCCAAGCCCAACAGAAATTTAGATATTTATCAGCAGATCACCAAAAAGAATATCCCACTGCTGTTTATTAATGCTAAGTACCCAGAATTAGATGCGCCTGGAATTTTAAATGACGATACCGAAGCTGAAAAAAAGATGGTCAGCTATCTTTTGGAGATGGGCCATCGTAAGATCTTGGGTATTTTTCAAGTCGACGATCGCCAAGGTGTCCATCGAATGAGCGGCTTTATGCAAGCTTATCAGGAAATGTCCATCGATCTTTCAGACAGTAATATTATTATGTATAGTTCCCATGATCCATTTGGAGTCGTTAGCAAAAAAATTGACTTTTATCTTAACAGTGATGCTTGTCCGACGGCAATTGCCTGCTATAACGATGAACTTGCTATTGAAGTTCTTGCTAAATTAAAAGGTCAGGGTTTATCTATTCCGCAAGATATTTCATTAGTCGGTTTCGATAATTTTGACTCCTCTGCCTATCTCAGTCCTGGTTTAACGACTATGAACTATCAGCGCACTAGAGTTGGTCAAGAAGCTGGTGAAGGGATCCTATCTTTGCTCAAAGGTCAGGAAGTCAAAACGATCGTCCATCATCCGAAATTGCAATTACGTAATTCGGTCCGCAAAATTAACTAAAAAAATAAATTGCAATTATGTAAAAAACGTGCCCACCATTATTGGGGGGCTAAACTTTTTAGTGTTGATGAGCGTTCATC
>NZ_AZFI01000099.1 GCF_001435755.1 Ligilactobacillus acidipiscis DSM 15836
TCTATCAGTACCAAATATTATAGAACCTTTTATTCAGGCGCAACTACTTGATCATTGTGGATATAACGGTCAAAAGCTTCGTAAACTGGTAAAAAAAGATCATTTTGTTTATTTGCCGCTAACATTTCTCGAGGAAAAAAGAGACGTTCGTCACCAGAAACTTTGCCGGTGATCGAGTTGACAAGTGGACTGATAGCCGATAGTTCTACCAAACTTTGGTCATTTTGTATTAATTCGATTTGAGTCCGTGGATTTTGCGAATGAGGATCATAGGCATCATATGGCAGGTCATAACTATCATTAGTGTCCATGTAGTATTCAGCAGAGTAACCAGCTTGTGTGACTAACTTTTCTAAGGTAGGGATGTACTTTCTAGTTTCTGGTGATATACGGACAGATTTCAGTGGGTGCCGGTCTAAGAAACGGTGTGCCAGATCACTTAGTATTTCATCGCCTGAGTCGCGCCAGACTGCAAAACAAGTATTCAAGACCCCATCGTCGAGGTGTAAATAGTCATTTAAACTGTATTCTCCGGTCAAAAACGGAACTAGCAGGTCTGTGGCGCCATTTAACTGAAGTTTATTAACAGTGTAGAGGTACTTTGCACGCTTTAACAAATGGCTTAAAATAACCTCCATTGAGCGTGAAACAGGGTGGAAGTACACTTGCTGATACATTTGAAAACGACTGACAATGTAATCTTCAACAGCGTGCATTCCTGAAATGTCAAAAGTGATCCCTTCTTTATAAGGGCGCATCACTCGCAAGATCCTAGTCAAATCGAAATTACCATATTTTGTTCCTGTAAAGTAAGAATCACGTAGTAAATAATCCATCCTGTCAGCATCGATCTGACTCGAGATCATTTGAACAACTTGAGGATCAGGATAGGTTTTTTGAATTACACTGGCTACTTTTTCAGGAAAATTTGGCCCGACCTTTTTTAAGACTTGATTCACTTCAGTTTGCGGAGAAGTGATAATGTCGGTAGTCATTTGTTCGTGATCGGTTGAAAAAATATGTTCAAAAGTATGCGAGTATGGCCCATGACCCAAGTCATGCAATAAAGCTGCACAAAGTACTACGATCCGTTCATTATCGTCCCAAAGCCCATCATCTTTTTTTTGGCTGGGATAGTTTCTCTCGAACAGGTCACAGATCTGGCGCGTGATCTCATAGACACCAACAGAGTGTGAAAAACGTGAATGTTCTGCACCATGGAAGGTATAACTCGTAGTGCCGAGCTGTTTGATCCGACGGAGCCGTTGAAATTCCCTAGTATTGATCAAATCAAGGATAACTTGCTGTTGAATATAAATATGATTATGGATCGGGTCACGCAAGACTTTTTCCATAGGTAATTTTTGAACATTATACTGAGTGATAAGTAGAAACCTCCTTTAAAAACAACAGAATTGTCAGCGCTAGATATAAACAATAACTTATTGTTTTTGCTCCCCAACATTTTACTTGAATAGTATGTGTGAAATAACTAAAATGTCTAAGCCGGATAATCTAGTGTAATAGTGTGTCAGACATTATGAATACTGGATAATTCGTTAAGTGATTTTGTACTGATTATAACATAATTAGTACGAAAGACTTTTGTGTCTACGATTAAAAATATATAATACTATTGTAAAACATTTTAGTAATAGAAAAGGAAAAGTGGGGTTTTGCAAGTTTCTTGTAGAAGAAATTTGCAACTAAGATCCTGAAACATCCAAATAAATTCAGAAAGGACAGATAAAAACGGCAACGGAAAAATCTAATGTCATGATCCATTTGGAAACGCAAAGTGTACAAGAAGGAGAAGTTAATAATTTAGTTCAAGATGTACCTGGGCAGTTTTTCAATATGGGAAAAACGATTTATTTACGTTATCAAGAAAAGTTAAAAGATCAAGATCCTGCGATGGTTACTTTTAAGATCAATGCTGCTGGCGAAGTTCAACTAACGCGACAGCAGGGGCGAAATAGGTCGCAGATGTTTTTTGTGGTAAATAAAAAGCTGGAAGCACGTTATCAGACCCCTTATGGTGTCGTACCACTGATCACTGTTACTCCTAAGATGAATGTGACCTTATCTGAATATCCCGTTAGTGGAAAAGTTTCGATCGATTATGATCTGATCTCAAATGGACAGGAGCTGGGGGAGTACAAAATACGATTGCATTTTACAGCCTAATATTGTATAATAGAAAATAAACTGTGGAAAGGACGTGTACCGGTTTGGAGCTAGAAAGATTCAAAGGTGCGAATAAAACAGAATTATCAATGATCGAAGTTGCGCGGGCCATTTTAAACCAAAAAGGCGATGTAATGGGCTTCGCAGATTTGACAAATGAAATTCAACAATTTCTTGGTAAAAGCGATGAAGAGATCCGTGATCGTTTACCACAATTTTATACGGATTTAAACATTGATGGCAGCTTCATTTCATTAGGGGATAATCTGTGGGGCTTGCGTTCCTGGTATCCATATGAATCTATCGATGAAGCACTTGTTCATTCTGATGATGAAGATGAAGAACGTCCAAAGCGTAAAAGTCGCAAAAAGGTCAACGCCTTTCTCGATGATCAAAGTGATGACGATGATGATGTGATCGATTATGACGATGATGATCCTGAAGATCAGGACTTTGATGATGATGAAGATACTGAAGACGATGAAGAATCTGCTGAATTAAAAGAATATGGTAAAGATTTAAGTGATATTGACGAATCAACTGATGATGAGGATGATGATGAGCTTCCTGATGGAATTGAAGGGCAGCTTTCCGAACTTGATGATGACGAAGATGACGACAACGAAGAGTAATTTTGCAAAATGAATTTATAGTTATCTAAGATTTAGATTTGACGTGGCGTAAATTATTCTGTATTATACTGTCTGGGCGCTTCAGTTAGATGCTGGAGTCAAATGAACGGTAAAAGTAAGCTCTCTATTCATAATAATGGATAGGGAGCTTATTTCTTTTTTAAATCTTCCCCATAAAAATTTAATCTAGAGGAGAGGCATTTGTAATGACCAAATATATTTTTGTAACTGGTGGAGTTGTATCATCTTTAGGAAAAGGGATCGTTGCTGCTTCGTTAGGGCGCTTGTTAAAAAATCGTGGTCTAAAACTGACCATTCAAAAGTTTGATCCTTATATTAACGTTGATCCAGGTACAATGAGCCCATATCAACACGGCGAAGTTTTTGTAACAGATGACGGTACAGAAACTGACTTAGACCTTGGACACTACGAACGCTTCATCGACATTCGACTGAACAAGTATTCCAACGTGACTACTGGTAAGATTTATTCAGAAGTTATTAAAAAAGAGCGTCGTGGTGACTATTTAGGGGGCACTGTCCAAGTGATACCCCATATCACTAATATGATCAAAGAAAAGATCATGCGTGCCGGTACATCATCAGACGCCGATGTAGTGATTACAGAAGTTGGCGGAACAGTTGGCGATATTGAATCATTACCTTTCCTGGAAGCATTACGACAAATGCGCGCTGATGTTGGACCGGAAAACGTTTTGTATATCCATACAACATTGATCCCATATTTAAGGGCCGCTGGCGAAATGAAAACTAAACCAACGCAGCACAGTGTTAAGGAATTGCGTGGCTTAGGGATTCAACCAAACATTTTGGTTTTACGGACAGAAAAACCGATTTCACAAGAAATGCGTAACAAAATATCTAACTTTTGTGATGTTGAGCCGGAAGCTGTGATCGAATCTCTAGATGTTCCAACTCTCTATCAGATCCCGATGAATTTAAAGGCGCAGCATATGGATGACATTGTTTGTCAAAAATTAAATTTAGACACGCCTGAGGCTGATATGTCTAAATGGCAGGATCTTTTGAACACAGTCAATAATTTATCTGGACAAGTGAAAATTGCTTTGATCGGTAAATATACTTCATTACCTGATGCATATATATCTGTCAACGAGGCCTTAAAACACGCCGGCTATCAGATCAAGAAAAATGTTAAAATCGAGTACGTTGATGCTGAGGAACTGGATAGTTCTAATGTAGCTGAAAAATTAGCTGCTTATGATGGAATTATCGTACCGGGCGGATTTGGCGATCGTGGACTTGAAGGAATGATACAGGCAATTAGGTATGCACGTGAAAATGATGTTCCATTCTTGGGAATTTGTTTAGGGATGCAGTTGGCATGTATTGAGTTTGCCCGTGATGTTACGGGGTTAGAGGATAGCAACTCAACAGAGGTTGATCCGCATTGTAAAAACAACATTATCGATTTAATGGCTGACCAAGAAAATATCCAAGAAATGGGCGGGACTCAGCGTTTGGGACTTTATCCATGTAAGTTGCGTAAGAATACCAAAGCTTCTGCTGCCTATAAGGGACAAGAAGTGATTCAAGAACGTCATCGCCATCGGTACGAATTTAACAACGCTTATCGTGAGATATTAGCGGAAAAAGGGTTGACTTTTGCCGGAACGTCTCCTGATAACCATTTGGTTGAAGTGGTAGAACTAACTGATCATAAATTCTTCGTGGCTTCCCAATACCATCCAGAATTTTTGTCACGACCACAAAGCCCTGAAGGTTTGTTTGCTGACTTTGTCAAGGCGAGTGCCGAATAGTTAATAATAAAATTTAGTGAATTTTGATAATATCCGTAGGCTTTTAGAGCCTACGGATATTTTTTTGATGTTCAATAGGAGTAATATTTGAGCAAATTAAACTATTTATGATATGCTTGGAGTGATAAAGGTCTAACTGATCAGGAAGGATGATTGAAATGCAAAAATCTGAAGGATTCGATAACATCGCTTTGAAAATTATTGATTATCAGGAAAAGCATCATATGACTGATGCTGAGTTTGCTTTAGCAAGTCATTTTACTGTTGAAAAGATCCACGGTTTTAAATCTATGACAGGAGCTGCGCCTACCCAGGAAGAAGAAACTGCTCTAGAAAGATTTATGCGGACAAATTCAGTTCGTGCCTAAGTGTAAGAAATATTTTTTTACAAAATTTAAGAGAACTTGTCAAAATCAATTGAAACAATTATTAGTATCTTGTATTATGAAATAAGGCGCATTTTTGTGTCTCTGTACGCTGAAACCATTTGGTGAATAAGCGTGCTTTTTGATGATATTAGACTAATAATTGTTTTTATTTTGGTGAGGACTTATAAAATGAAAAAAATGATCGTAAAAGGCGGACAGAAAATGGTCGGAGAGGTCACGATCGGCGGTGCTAAGAATAGTACTGTTGCATTGATACCGGCAGCGATTTTAGCTGATACTCCAGTAACATTTGATTCTGTTCCAGATATTTTAGATGTTCATAATTTAATGGTGATTTTAAAATCGATGAATGTTGATTCACATTTTGGCCATGGGATTTTGAAAATTGACCCGACAAGGATCGAACCGAATCCTTTGCCTGGTGACGCTATTAGAAGTTTGCGTGCTTCATATTATTTCATGGGTGCTTTATTGGGTAAATTTGGTCATGCTGAAGTTGGCTTTCCTGGGGGAGACAACATTGGCCCCAGACCGATCGACCAGCATATTAAAGGCTTTGAAGCTTTGGGCGCACAGGTAAAAAAGAAAAAAAATTCAGTTGAGATCACAACAAAACCCGAAGGCTTGCACGGAGCAAGGATTTTCTTTGACTTGGTTTCAGTTGGAGCAACTATCAATGTTTTGTTGGCCGCTGTCAAAGCAAAAGGGACAACTATCATGGAAAATGTTGCTCGCGAACCGGAGATCATTGATTTGGCAACTTTCTTAAATAATATGGGTGCCCATATTCGTGGTGCAGGTACAAATGAGATTCGTGTCGAAGGCGTGGATCATTTGCGAGCACGCAACACGCATACCATAATTCCCGATCGTATCGAAGCTGGTACTTATATCGCATTTGCTGCGGCAAATGGTCAAGGGGTCTTAGTTAAAAATGTAATTACAGAGCATTTAGATCCCTTTCTTGCAAAATTGCAGGAAATGGGTGTTACTTTAGAGATCGATGAAGACAGTGTCTATATTCCTGGAAATGACCAATTGGCACCAATTTCAATTAAAACTTCGCCGTTTCCCGGTTTTGCCACAGATCTGCAGCAACCGATAACACCATTGCTTATGAAAGCACGGGGCAAATCAACGATCGCTGACACTCTTTATCCGAAGCGGATCAAACATATCCCTGAAATGAACCGTATGGGTGGTAATATCAAGAGTGAAGAAGGTGTCATAACTGTCGGGCCATCAGAAAAACTAGTTGGTACTACAGTGGAAGCTGATGAGATCCGAGCCGGTGTATCTTTGGTGGGACTGGCAATGATGTCTGAGGGGACGACGACTATATTAAAAGCAGATAATATTTTACGGGGTTATGACAGAATAGTAGATAAATTCCGCGGCTTGCATGTTGAATTAAAAGTTGTGACAATGCCAGACACAGTAGAAACAATAGAATGAAGGAGCGCAAAAAATGCCAGAAAATTTAACTTTGGCTGATTTAGAGGGTAAGACCTTAAAAGAAATTTACAATTTTGCTCGTCAATTGAAGATCCCTTACTATAGTCAGATGAATAAAAAAGAGTTATCTGTAGCTATAATACGAGCCCAGGCTAAAGAAGAGGGCTTTTATTATATGAATGGGGTCCTTGATGTTGTTTCACATGAGGAAGGATATGGATTTTTACGTCCAATTAATTATGGGCATTCACAAGAAGATATTTATGTATCTGCTTCACAGATCAGACGTTTTGGTTTACGAAGCGGAGATCTTGTTGCGGGCAAAGTACGTGCACCTAAAACAAATGAGCGTTATTACGGCATGATGCATGTTGATTCTGTTAACGGCAAGGATCCTGAGGGAGCTAAAACAAGGCCTCATTTTCCAGCGCTGACGCCATTGTTCCCTAATAAACAAATGCACTTGGAAACTAGCGGCGCTCAGCTAGCAACACGTGTAATCGATGCTTTTGCCCCGATCGGTTTTGGTCAAAGAGGGTTAATAGTTGCACCGCCCAAAACTGGGAAAACAAATCTACTGGCTCAAATAGCACGGGGCATTTCAAAAAACTATCCGAAAACAAAGTTGATCATGTTGTTGATAGACGAACGTCCTGAAGAAGTGACTGAGATGGAGCGTACGATCGATGGTGAAGTCGTGTATTCGACTTTTGATCAGAAACCTGAAAATCATGTTCGAGTGGCTGAGTTAGTTTTACAAAGAGCTGAACGGTTGGTTGAAGAAAAAGAAGATGTTGTGATCTTACTTGATTCCTTAACACGACTAACACGTTCATATAACTTGGTTGAGCCGCCGAGTGGAAGAACACTTTCAGGCGGGATCGATCCAGCGGCTTTATTTAAGCCTAAAAGATTTTTTGGTGCTGCGAGAAATATTGAAGAAGGCGGAAGTTTGACTATTTTAGCCACTGCTTTAGTTGATACTGGCAGTCGCATGGATGATTTTATTTTTGAAGAATTCAAAGGAACAGGGAACCAAGAGCTTCAGTTGGATCGGGGATTGGCTCAGCGCCGTATTTTTCCGGCTGTTGATATTAAACGATCAAGTACAAGAAAAGAAGAGCTGTTATTGCCTGCTGAAGTTTTGAACAATATTTGGAAACTACGCAAGGTATTGAGTGGTGAACCTGAAAATGATACGCCACAAGTTTTAAGTATGCTTCGAAAAACTAAAGATAATCAAGAATTCTATGATCAAGCTGCTAAATGGGAACTAACACAGAGAAAAAAGAATAATCGTCGCTAAGCGAGGCTTAAAATAACTAAACTTTAGTTTTGATAATAAACGATTGCGTGACACGTTCTTTCATGTTACTATGTTAGTTGTTGTAATAATATGTACAATATAAATATCAACTCTGTCTCAGCAAATGACTCAGGGCAAAGGAGAGTATTAATAATGAGAAAAGGGATTCATCCAGATTATCATCAAGTTGTTTTCATGGACTCAGCAACAGGCTATAAGTTCGTTTCTGGTTCAACAAAAAACTCTGATGAAACAGTTGAATTTGAAGGCGAAACATACCCATTGATCCGTGTTGAAATTTCTAGTGATTCACATCCTTTCTACACAGGACGTCAAAAGTTCAACCAAGTCGATGGTCGTATCGATCGTTTCAACAAGAAATATGGTTTCACACAAGAATAATATTTTATTCAAGTTTTCACTTGGTTCATGATGAGTCAAGTGTTTTTTTGTGGTTCTTTATCAAGTGGTACTGA